>NZ_VPAM01000007.1:0-55277 GCF_013419215.1 Acinetobacter sp. YH12096
GACAGCTCCAGCACCTCAGCCAGTGGCAACGCAGTCAGCCGCAGAATATTTGGCAAACCCGCTTTAAGGTTTCCATTGAATAATAAAAAAGACGCCTCGGCGTCTTTTTTAAATTTAGGAAAACTAGGGCTTTTGCAGTTGTGTTAAGGTTTTGCGTGCCAGTCCCGGATCATCTGCAAATACACCATCTACACCAGCTTTATAGAAGTTTTCAAATTCTTTAGCCGCACCGGTATCACAACGTTCGGTTGCCACTGAGCTACATTTTAAATAGTCAGGTAAAAAACCATTTTCAGGTCTGAGCGTATAAGGATGGACTTTCAAACCAGCAGCATGGGCATCTTTGACAAAACTGGTTTGTTTAAACTCAGTGTTTGAAAAGATATACGTTTTACTAGGACCCACACCATCTGCATATTTTGCCACTGATTTTAGGCCTTCTGCTGTTGCTAAGCTTGCATAATTTTGAGGTGAGCTTTGTTGCTGTAAGTCACCCGGTATGGCAGTTGGGCTATCTAATAATTGAATAATTTTGCCATGTTTGAGGGTTTTCTTTTGCGTGAGTTGATCACGTAAGTATTTAAGATTGGTGGTTTCAAAGGACTGTAAATATACAGGCGCGATATCACGTGTATAACTGTATTTAGCAAGCGTGGAGAGTAAACGATCTTCCATGGCTAGATTTTGCTGTTGGAAAAATGTGGGATGCTTGGTTTCAATATATAAACCAACAATTTTCCCAGTTTTTTTATAGTGAGCGTCGGCAAGTTCAATGATTTGTTCGAGCGTTGGGATGCTGTATTGATCATTATATTGAGTGTTATTAGGGCGATATTGAGCAATACGCTCACGTGCTTTTACATTTTGAGTCAGTTCATTCAAATTAAAGTCTTCCGTAAACCATCCTGTATAGTCGATACCATCGATTTTTTTGGTGGTTTTTCGATCCGCAAATTGTGACAGCGTACTAATATTGGTTGTCCCTGAAATTTCACTTTCATGGCGCGCAACCAGATAGCCATCCTTGGTTGGCACTAAATCGGGTTCGATAAAATCCGCACCATCATCAATCGCTTTTTGATATGCGGCAAGGGTATGCTCGGGTCGCAAAGCACTGGCACCACGATGCCCAACAATGACAAAACCTGTATCAGGCAAAATAGGGGGCTTGGTGACATGGGTTTTATCGTCATCCGAATTACATGCAGATAAACCAAAAACGCTAAAAAGGAGCAGTGAAGACACGCCCCATGAGGATTTCACTTTGCTTGTTATGGCTAGATTTAACTGTTTTGTTAATTGTTTTTGCATGGCTGCCTCGGCATCTTTTTATTTAAATGAATGAAGTTGCAGGCATACATTGCAGGGCAGTGGCTAAGACTTCATGACAGAGGCGGTTTTGTCACATAAATTTACTAAAATAGCTGAAGTGGAGGCTCTCCATATTTTCTACATATTTCGCTTCAAGCAAGGTTTTTATGTAGTCTAGGCTTGTAATCAAGCACATTGTGATTGATTATCAATAAGATTTTTTGAAAAAATCAATCAACACATTTTATTTCATTAATTGAAAAGTGACATGGACTGATGCTGTCTAAGTTTTTTATTTATCGACCGATTTTTGCAGGTGTCTTGGCGATCATCGTCATGGCGCTCGGGCTATTTGCTGTGCTCAATTTACCGGTAGAGCGCTATCCAGATATTGCACCACCACGAATTACGGTCAGTGCAAGTTATAGCGGTGCGTCAGCAGAAACAGTCGAGGAAAGTGTCACACAAGTTCTTGAGCAACAAATTAAAGGAATTGATCATCTTTTATATTTTAGTTCAAGCAGCGACTCTTCAGGTCGAAGCCGGATCAGCATCAGTTTTGAAAATGGCACTGACCCAGATACCGCTCAAGTACAAGTACAAAATGCCATAAATGGAGTAATCAATCGGCTGCCTGAAGATGTGCAGCGCCAAGGGGTAAATGTCTATAAATCTTTGGGTGATACCCATATGGTTATCGGCCTCTATGATGAGACTGGCAAGAGTTCGAATATCGAACTTGGTGACTATATGATGACTCATCTAGAACAGGACATTGCTCGAATTGAGGGTATTGGTGAAGTCGATGTTTTTGGTTCGCAATTTGCCATGCGCATTTGGCTCAACCCACTGAAGTTAAAGCAATATAGCCTTATGCCCAGTGATATCCGTGCGGCTGTTGAATCACAAAATACGCAGGTTGCAGCCGGAGCCGTAGGTGAATTGCCGAGTGTATCGGATCAATATCTCAATGCAAAAGTCACTTCAGGTTCACGTTTAAAGTCAGTTGAAGAATTTGAAAATATTATTGTCAAATCTGCACGAAACGGCAGTTTTGTCTATTTAAAAGACGTTGCACGTGTTGAATTGGGTGCGGAAAATTATTCAGGGGTTAATACCATTAACGGGTATCCATCTTCAGGGATGGGGATCTCATTGGCTTCTGGGGCAAATGCACTTGAAACCTCAGCCTTAATTAAGCAAGAAATTGAACAGTTAGCGAAGCAATTACCTGCCGGTTATAAAATCGTTTATCCACGGGATAACACGCCATTTGTACAAGAATCGATTAAAGAAGTGGTGAAAACGTTATTCGAAGCCGTTTTACTGGTGGTTTTGGTGATGTTTATCTTCTTACAAAATTGGCGAGCAACGCTGATACCTGCGATTACGGTGCCTGTGGTGATTCTTGGGACTTTAGCGATTTTATATGCTTTGGGCATGACCATTAATACGCTCACATTGTTTGCATTGGTACTGGCCATCGGTCTGTTGGTCGATGATGCGATTGTTGTGGTGGAAAACGTCGAACGTTTAATGCATGAACAACAGTTAACAGCAAAACAAGCGGCCATCGAGTCGATGCATGAAATTAGCGGGGCATTAATCGGGATTACTTTGGTATTGACCGCTGTATTTATTCCCATGGCGTTCTTTGGTGGCTCAACGGGCGTGATCTATAGACAATTTTCCATCACACTCGTGGCTGCAATGGGCTTGTCACTGATGGTTGCGCTGATTTTAACCCCTGCCTTATGTGCCTTAATTTTAAAACCCAATCCGAAACCACAGCGCTGGGCGATTTGGTTTAACACCAAATTAGAGACTTTAAAAACCAAATATCTAGCACTTGCACAAGCCACGGTTCGTTATCGCTTATGGACGGTGGTTTTGTTTGCGGGGCTCATTACGGTATTTGCTTTGTTTTATCGTGCTTTGCCGACCAGTTTTATTCCTAGTGAAGACCAAGGCATTTTGAGTGTGCAACTCAAACTACAAGAAGGTGCACCGATGTCTAAAAGTCGTGAGATCGGTGAACAAATTCGGCAGTACTTTTTGACTGAAGAAAAGCAAAATGTTGATTTGGTAATGATTCGTTACGGACGAAATTTTTCAGGTACGGGTCAAAACTTAGGGCAAGGCTTTATTGCACTGAAGCATTGGGATGAACGTTCAGGACAACACAATTCAGCGCAAGCGATACGTGAACGTGCGATGAAACATTTTAAAAAGTTCAACAATGCACAAATCAATGTCAGCATGCCGTCTTCAGTCAGTGGTCTTGGTCAAACCGATGGTCTGGAGTTTTGGCTGCGAGATATGAATGGTGAAGGTCGAGCTTATCTCGATGCGCAATTTAAAAGCTTGCAACAGAAATCCGCACAATACATTAGTTTCGAAAATTTAGACAAACGCTCTAACCCAGATAAAGTTGAACTGAAAGTTGATATTGATCAAAAACAAGCGATGGCCATGGGTTTAACGCAAAATGCGATTAATAGCACCATGAGTAGTGCATGGGGCGGGAGTTATATCAACGATTTCATTGACCGTGGACGTATTAAACGCGTCATGATGCAGGCAGATGCAGAATTCCGTTCTAAACCAGAAGATTTGGCCTATTGGCATGTGCGCAATGATCAAAATGAAATGATTCCATTTAGTAATTTTTCAACCATTGGCTGGAGTGGCGGCCCAGAAGTCGTCAATCGCTTTATGGGATACACCGCATTACAAATGGAAGCGGATACAGCCAAAAATGTCTCAAGTGGACAAGCCATGCAGGATGTTAAAGCTTTAGTCGATCAGGTGCCTGGTCTGGATGTAGCATGGAGTGGTTTATCCTTTGAAGAGCAAAAATCAAGTCATCAAGCGATTTGGCTGTATTTGGTCTCGATTGGATTTATTTTCCTTTGTCTTGCCGCCCTATATGAAAGTTGGAGCATTCCAACCGCAGTCATGAGTGCGATTCCACTCGGGATTGGCGGTAATATTTTGTTTAGCTACATGACTGGTTTTCCAAATGACATCTACTTCCAAATTGCCTTGCTGACGACCATTGGTCTGTCCTGTAAAAATGCGATCTTGATTGTAGAGTTTGCAGCGATGGCACAAGAAAAAGGCAAACATATGATCGAGGCTGCAATGGAAGGCGCAGCACTACGTTTACGTCCTATTTTGATGACTTCTTTAGCATTTGGTGCAGGGGTGGTTCCTTTAGTTCTTGCTTTTGGCGCAGGTGCAGCCAGTCGTCAAGAGATCGGGGTAAGCGTACTCGGTGGGGTAATATTCGGTACAGTCTTGGTGCTGATTTTTATTCCGTTTATGTATGTGATGGTCCGATCTATTTTTAAAATCAAGCCGGTGTCTGAAACTTAGAAATAATTCACGCACAGCGTATCGCTCCACTAAAAGCCACCGTGAAAGCTTGAGTACATCGCGGTGGTTTTTTATGTCGCCAAATTTATGTCACCAAACTTTCGACAGGGAATGTTCACAGAGAATTTTCGCAAAGAACGTTCACCGAGAACATATTGAAGAGATTTGAAACTCTTTAGTTTATCCTTCAAAATGTGCTCTACATAGAAAGATTAAAATAAGAGTGAGTTGAATGGCGGATTTAATACAAAGACAGCGTGAAATTTCCGCTTTGCTGCAACAACAAAATTATGCAGCAGCAGTTTTCGCTTTACAGCCTCTGAACTACGCTGATCAGGCTCGTTTAATTCAGCAATTTCCAATCGAAGATCAAATCGAGTTACTTTCAGGTTTAGACCATCAAGGCTTGGTATTTGAGTTTTTCCCTTTTGAGTCACAGCGACAGCTGATTTCACGTTATCCACTGCGTCTACAAATTGAACTATTTGATGATATGCATTCTGATGATGCAACGGACTTATATAAAAGTTTAACTGATGCAGAACAAGATCGGATTTATCAACAACTTGATCAAGATACCCAAGAGCATCTAAAGGCGTTATCTGCATATGCAGAAGAGTCTGCAGGTGCAATCATGAGTTCAGACTATGTCAGTATGCCTGCTGACTTTACCATGCAACAAGCTATAGAGGCCTTACGCCATGAACCGCATGACCGTGAAACCCTGTATTTAATTTATGTCACCAATGATCAGTCTCAATTAGAAGGGGTGATTTCACTGCGGCAAATTTTGCAGGCCGATCGTGATGCACGGATTCAACAGGTGATGACCAAAGATGTGGTGACCGGCTGGATAGATGAAGACCAAGAAAGTATTGCTCGAAAATTGGCAGAATATGATTTTATGGCCTTGCCGATTGTGGATCATGCCCAGCGTTTGATGGGGATTGTCACCTATGATGATGCGATGGATGTGGTACAGGCTGAAACCACTGAAGACTTTTTAAAAGCCAGTGCGGTGAGTACCGAACCAGGTATGAGCATTAATAAAGCACCGATTTTAAAGTTGTATCAAAAGCGGGTGTTCTGGTTGGTGATATTGGTCTTTGGCAGCTTATTGTCCGGATTAGGCATTTCATATTATGAAGACATCATTGCCGCACATATCGTCTTGGTTTTTTTCTTACCCTTATTGGTCGGAAGTGGAGGCAATGCGGGTTCTCAGTCTGCAACCTTAATGGTGCGAGCGCTTGCCACTGGGGATGTAAAAATTCGTGATTGGTTTTATTTATTGGGTCGGGAGACGCTCGTCGCGCTTTGCCTCGGTGGAACCATGGCCATTGCTGTATCGATTTTAGGCTACTACCGTGGTGATGCAACCGTCGCTTTGGTCTTGGCTTTAAGTATGATGGGTATCGTATTGCTCGGTTGTTTAATTGGCATGAGTTTGCCCTTTGTACTCAATAAGTTGAAGCTCGATCCTGCAAGTGCATCTGCACCCTTGGTGACCTCGATTTGTGATGCGACAGGCGTGGTGGTGTATTTGATGATTGCTTCACAATTGCTCAATTTATAGAGATTAGCATTTTGCTACAGATTGAAGACTTCTAATATGTTTTAATCTCAGTGATTTACACGGTTTTTATTGGATAAAACATGACTGAACCATTAAAACAAAAAATGTCAAAGCAAGAAGTCATTCGTCTTGAACGCGATCTCGCAAAGTTTGCCAATATGATGGACTCCGTGGTTCGGATTCCATTTACTCGACAAGGGGTAGGTGCGGACGCAGCGTTGAGTACCATTCCCGTAGCTGGTGATATCGCAGGATTTGTCTTGACCTGTTATGCCGTCTATAAAGCCAAACAGATTGGCGTACCACAAGCCAAATTAAATGGTGTGATGAAACTCGCAGTTATAGATGCTGTCGTGGGGTTTATTCCTGTTGCAGGGACGATCTTTGATGTGTTTATTCGACCGAGCCGTAAAGCTTTAGATGTTGTACATACGCACATTCGTGAAGAATATCAAATCAGTACAGATCAACATGTGGTACATCCGTTTTTACATGAAAAATTAGAACAGAAACAACAGCAATCTGCTTTTTGGCGCAACCCTGTGGTTGCATGGATATGGATCCATATCCCAGATATACTCGGGATGATTTTCTTATTAGTCTTTATCTTTGCAATTTATATGGGTGGTTCATTGCTTTGGCAATGGTTAAAGGCCAATGGGGTATTGTAGAGAGAAATGCACTGTTGCTTGAGCGCGATCAATGAAAGGCTATTCAACTGAAAAGTGATTGATAAAACGGTAAACGCTCTGAGAAAAATTAGACTCAATAAAAAAGCCTCCATAGGGAGGCTTTTTTACGACATACATTAGATGCTCGATTATGGGCAATCTAATTGTTGTAATGCCGCAACACGTTGTTCAATCGTTGGGTGTGTTTGGAACAATGCAGCTAAGCTGAAACCTTGTTCTTGACCCGCAGAAATAGCAAAGGCTTTCATTTCTTTTGGCATTTGATCTGGCATTTCAGATTCTGCTTGTAAACGTAATAGGGCAGAAATCATCGCTTGTTTACCTGCTAGACGCGCACCAGCTTCATCGGCACGGTATTCACGGTAGCGAGAGAACCACATCACAATGGCAGACGCTGCGATACCAAAGACAATATCTAATACAATCGTAATGACGAAGTATGCGATACCCGGTGCTTCACCATCTTCACGACCGAAGACATTACGGTCGATAAAGTCACCTGCTACACGTGCAAAGAACATGACAAAGGCGTTGACTACACCTTGCACCAAAGCAAGGGTCACCATGTCACCATTGGCTACGTGACCAATTTCGTGAGCGAGTACGGCACGGAGTTCATCTTTGTTCATACGCTCCAGTAGACCGGTAGAAACCGCCACTAAAGCATCATTTTTGTTCCAGCCTGTTGCAAAGGCATTTGACTGGTACGATGGGAAAATACCCACTTCTGGCATTTTGATACCAGAACGTTGTGCCAGTTGCGCAACTTCGTTGAGTAACCAAGCTTCAGCTTGGCTACGTGGTGCATTAGGGTCAATCAGCTCTGTACCCGTGGTTTTTTTCGCCATCCATTTTGACATGAATAGTGAGATCATCGAACCCACCATACCGAACACAAAACAGATTACGAGCAAGTTGCCTAAGTTTAAGCCGCCTGCACCGTGGTAACTACCGACACCGAAGAGTGACAAGATTATGCCAGCTACAACCAGTACCGCGAGGTTGGTCAGCAAGAACAAACCAATCCGCATCATTGGGTAAATCCTCTTATTATAGAAAAATGATCTGATTTACAAATAAAAATCATTAAACTCAATATGAGGTGAAAGTCTTAAAATTTCAAGGAAAAATTAGTAAAACAGATGCAATTTTACAAAATCAGTGATTTTATTCATTGAAATAAATGCGTGCTGAGGCAGACGCATTTGCTGTCGCAAATGAACCTGACGGTGCATCGGTAAAACTACCATTGTCTGTTTGAATAATTTGACGTGCCGGTGACTTGGCAACAGCAGGGGCAGCAGCATGATAATTGTCCGAACTGGCAATAATCCGACCACTATTTGTTGAAGTGCTATTTGAACTGCTCGAACCCGATACACTTAAACTACCAGCATATAGGTTGCTGTAGCGGCTAGTGACACGGCGGACATAGTCTTGAGTTTCACGAAAAGGAGGGATGCCACCATATTTTGCGACATTGCCTTCACCTGCGTTATAACCAGCTAAGGCAAGTGAGGTGTTGCCATTAAAACGTTTCAGTAGCCAAGATAAATAGCGCGCACCAGCCATAATGTTCTGATGTGGATCATAAGCATTTGATACATTGAAGCGACGTGCTGTAGCAGGCATGAGTTGCATTAAACCTTGCGCACCGACAGGGGAGCGTGCATTGGTGTTAAAACCAGATTCGGTATGCATCACCGCTTTGATCAGACCTTCGGAAACACCATGTTGGGCCGCGGCTTGTTTAATAATATTGTCAAAGGCATTTTTATTACGGCTATAGCTTGGCAAAACAGACGCTTCATTTGAGCCCCAGTTACTATAACTGTGAATATTACTGTCCGGATAATAGGTTTTTTTCTCGACTTTCAGATTGCTATAACGGCCTTGCTTATTGGTCAGTAGCGTCGTGCCATTACTTTCACGCAATTGATAGATTGTTTGGCCAGCAAAAATGCTCGGTGCAGCTAAACTGATAGCCACACATCCACTTAATAACAGCCCCAAAGTCCAAGTATTGTTTTTCATTTTATTGTGAAGAAAAAAATTCTGTCCCCAAACAGTTAAAATAGAGTTTATCAAAAAAAAATCAGATGAAAAGGCTTCGAGGGCTGATTTCTTCTTTACTTTGTAAAAATCAAGTCATTTTGATGATTCAATAATCAAAAAAAATATTTATTTTTTTTTAATGAGCATAACTTGACACATCTAAAGTATTGATAAGTAATGGATAATAAATTGATCAAAAAATGATCAATTTAAATAGAAGCCTTAAAATAAGGGCAGCTCACCTTGTCAAGTCATTTAAAATCCACAAAGTTATCCACAGCTTTTGTGGACAACTGTGGAAAAGTCCAAAAGATAAGCGTTTCGCCTAAAAAATGAACTCGACCGTATAAAATAATGCGCTGAGGATGACGTGATCATGACAGTATTTTTAGTTTTTTCGGAAATTACATTCTTTTGATGCGAGAAGTCTGCGAATCGGATAAAATTGCGCGGTATTTTTTTTTAGGTTTAACTCGTCTATGTTCTCGCCAGTTGAGTCCGAACAAGGATTTAATTTCAAACCAGAACTACCAACTAGCTCTGCGTATTATCGTTTATTGAAAAAGCTACGCCGTCAGGTCGGTCATGCCATTCGTGATTTTAAAATGATCGAAGAGGGCGACAAGGTGATGGTCTGTATTTCAGGCGGTAAAGACAGTTATACCTTGCTCGACATTTTGTTGCAGTTTAAGCGTATCGCACCGATTAATTTTGATGTGGTTGCGGTCAACCTTGACCAAAAACAACCGGGTTTCCCTGAAGAAGTATTGCCACGTTATTTAGAAGAAAACAAAATTCCGTATTACATCTTAGAAAAAGATACCTACAGCATTACTAAACGTTTAACCCCAGAAGGTAAAACGTATTGTGCAGTATGCTCACGTTTACGTCGTGGTTCGTTATACGGCTTTGCTCAAGAAATTGGGGCGACGAAAGTGGCTTTAGGTCATCATCGTGATGATATTTTGGCGACGTTCTTCTTGAACTTGTTCCATGGCGGTAGCTTAAAAGCCATGCCACCGAAATTATTGTCTTCTGATAAAAAGAACATTTTGATTCGTCCACTGGCTTATGTGGAAGAAAAAGACATTATCAAGTATGCAGAAATGCGTAAGTTCCCAATTATCCCATGTAACTTGTGTGGTTCACAGGAAAACTTACAACGTGCGATGCTAAATGACATGCTGCGTACTTGGGATAAAGAATTTCCAAAACGTTTACACAGTATTTTTGGCGCATTGCAAAATGTATCGCCTTCACAACTGGCAGACCGTGAGTTATTCGACTTTGAAGCCTTGGATGAACAACGCGAATTTGACTTCAAAAATAGCGAAAGTTGTTCAACTGAAGAAGGTGAGCCTGAAAGCAAACGCATTAATATGGTGAACTTAGGTTTTATGGCAGATTAAGCCGAAAACTTCATCACGCAAAAGGCATTCTACGGAATGCCTTTTTTATGCTTATGATTTTTCTCATTTTGTTGTTAAACAGTTAAATATTGAACGGTGCGTACAAAAAACTTTAGCCTTTTCGCAAATGATCATGCTATAACAAGCCTCAAGCAAAATATGCTTGCACTGATGTTGTCCGGAACGGCAACACACACGAACAAAATAAATTGAGGAAAGATCATGCCTGCTTTTTTAACTGATGATTGGTTTTCAACTGTAGAAACTCTGACAGCTCAAGCTGGTGATTTAAACTTACCACCTGCATTGGCTAATCTTGCAATTAACCTTGTAGTTGCTGACGCTGCAGGCAATACTGAATTGTCATTAGACGGTGGTGCAATTAAAAAAGGTTTATCTTCAAACGCGAAAACAACGTTGAACATGGATGCTGAAACGTTACGTAAAGTATTTCTTGAGTTTGATATGGCTGCAGCGATGCAAGCGTTTATGACAGGCAAAATAAAAGTACAAGGTGATATGTCACAATTGATGGCATTGCAAACAGCAAAACCAAGTACTGAACAAAAAGATTTATTCAAAAAAGTACTTGAGCAAACTGCTTAAGTCTAAAACGAAAAAAGCTTACCCGAAGGTAAGCTTTTTTTTGTGCGCTCACATGTAAATGTTAGGTGGATGTATATTAGATATTCACCAGTTGAGGTGTGGTTTTAATATGTTCCAAATAAGCACGAATACGCGTGACATATTGCACAGCTTGACGATAACGACCATTGCTGGCCTTGTTACGGTCTAGATAAGCATATAAATTCACCCACTTATTTGGGTTTTTACCCTGAGATTTAATGCGCTTTTGAATCTGACTTACAGCACCAGGACCCATGTTATAAGCCACTAAGGCATACCAATTACGATCTGGGTAGGGAATGTTGCTATAACGGTTTAACATTTGGTCATAGTACTTTGCACCACCTTGAATGCTTTGAGTCGCATCTGTACGGTTGCTCACACCCATGGCTTTTGCTGTACTGTTGGTCAGCATCATAATGCCACGAACACCCGTTGGGGATACCGAGTCAGGTTTGAGGTAAGACTCTTGATAACCAATTGCTGCCAATAAATGCCAGTCTAGGTCGTATTGCTTGGCCGTGTTTTTAAAACTTGCCTTATAGATCGGCATACGTTTACTTAAATCACGTTGAATCACATTCCAAGAATCTTGTTTGACCACATTACGGTTGTAGAATGATGCCAACTGTCCAATTGCGCCATTTTGTTTGGCACGGCAAATAAAGCCACTCGCGGTTTGGCTGAGTGGATCGTCTGCATTTTTAAATACCCAGTTTAAGTTGCTGTTTAAACCATTCTTTTTCAAAGAAACGGTATCACCACAACTGGCTGAAAATGACGTCAAATGCTTGGCTTCAATGGTACTCATTTCGGCAGTGGTCATAGCAAAATTGGCTTGACCTTTGGCAACCATTTTTAAAGCAGTGGCATTGTCATTCACTGTTTTAAAATCTAATTGGACATTTAAACTTTCTGCATAGTTACGTGCAAGGTCGTAACCAAAACCATGTCGATGTTTACCATCCTGAAAAACAATGTCAGGATTGGCAACGGCAACAACAGTGAGTTTATTACTGTTGACGACAGCATCATATTGATGAGCTGTTTTGCTGGCATTAATACTGTGAAAAGGAATTAAGACAGTACTAAGTGCAAGCGCTTTAAATGGGAGAGAGTTAAAAGAGTTAAGGCAAAGCCTCGACCCAGAAGTTGAACTACTGTGCATGTTGTCTCCGCTACAAGTAATTTATGCCCTAAAAAGCAAAGGCAAACACGCCTCAGACTTTTTCAAGTTTGATAAATTCAATAAGGGTTGGGCAGTCATGACGTCATTCAAAAATGACTAGGGGTTTTCGGGAAATGTGTAGAAAATCTACACTGGATAAAAATTAAACAAGCCTAAAAGATGTGCGCATAATAATAAGCAAAAAAATACTTGTCAAATTTTGTACGAAAAAATATTAAAATATGTAACATAAATAATTGATTTTGTTTACGAATAAATTTTATATACTTTGCCTGTGTAGAAATGGAGGATAAAATAGGCATGTTTTGTAAAAATCAGCGCTTGCTCAAGGCCGAAAAATCATCATGAAATCTAACTTAATTACCCGTGGTGGACACGATTTATTGGTCGCTGAACTTCAACATTTATGGCATGAAGAACGACCTGAAATTACCAAAAAAGTGAACTGGGCGGCCAGTCTTGGCGACCGTTCGGAAAACGCGGATTATCAATATAATAAGCAATTGTTACGCAAAATTGACCGACGTGTACGCTATTTGGGAAAACGTTTGGAGGAGCTACGTATTATCGATTATTCACCCGAACAAAAAGGGAAAGTCTATTTTGGGGCGTGGGTCGATATTGAAAATGATGAAGGCGAACAAAAAACGTTAAGGATCGTGGGGGTAGATGAAATTTATGATCATCATCCACAGCATATCTCAATTGATTCACCTATGGCTCGAGCACTCCTGTCCAAGCAAGTGGATGATGAGGTCGAAGTCCTGACCCCACTGGGAAAAAAATGTTGGTATATCAATTCAATTCGTTATGAAATGGGCGAAAGTACTGAAAAATAACAAACTGCTCTTATTTTGTTCAATTGGACGTGTTTTTTACAAAATAATTTGCCATTGCTGAAATTTATTTATATGATGGCGGCCATGGAAGCGTGGCAGAGCGGTTTAATGCACCGGTCTTGAAAACCGACGAGGGCGCGAGTCCTCCGTGAGTTCGAATCTCACCGCTTCCGCCAAATTCAAAAACCTTGATGTTTTAACATCAGGGTTTTTTTATATGCGTAAATTGAGGCAATGTAATTAGCTATGATCTTAATTTAATATATATTGATTGAGCATCTGTTTTTCAGTTCGAAGCCAAAATTTTACAATCGCCTAAATTTTGTATGAACGATTCGCCATGTGTTCAAAATAAGGCAAAATAATTTGCCAAGCTGAATTTTTATTTATATGATAGCGGCCATGGAAGCGTGGCAGAGCGGTTTAATGCACCGGTCTTGAAAACCGACGAGGGCGCGAGTCCTCCGTGAGTTCGAATCTCACCGCTTCCGCCATATTCAAAAAACCTCAATGTTTTACATTGGGGTTTTTTTTTGCCTAAAATTTTTGAATTATTTTTTCGACAGGCGAAGCTGATATACAGCATGGATATGACATGCTATTAATTATTCACAATAAACAGAAAACAAGATCAATCGATTTAGAAAAGGAATTCATCCATGCAGAAACTAGAACTTATTCATGAACTGGAATGGCAAGCGCGTTGTCAATTGGCGGCACTGTATCGCTTGGTGGCTTATTATAAAATGACCGACTTAATTGATACCCATATCAGCCTGCGTTTAAGTCATGAACCTGAGCATTTTTTGATTAATCGTTATGGTGTGACCTTTGACAAAATGACGGCTTCTGATTTAGTTAAAATTGATCATGAAGGTAAAATTGTTGAAGCCTATGATGCAGGGAAGATGGTGAATGTCGCAGGCTTTGTGATTCATTCTGCCTTACATCATGCGCGTGCAAATATTAATTGCGTGATTCATACGCATACTGCGGATGGCGTGGCAGTTTCTGCACAAGAACATGGTTTATTGCCAATTTCACAACACGCGTTAAAGTTCTATCAGAACATTGCTTATCATGAATATGAGGGCATAGCCTTTTCAACTGAAGAGCGTGAAAGACTGGTACAAGATATGGGGCATTATCGCTGCATGATTTTACGCAATCACGGCTTGCTTGCGACTGGAGATAGTGTGGCACGGGCATTTCATGAAATTTACTTTTTAGAACGAGCTTGTCAAATTCAGGTAAAAGCATTGTCGAGTGCTACATTGCATTATCCAAGTCCGAAGGTTTGTGAACATACGTTGCAGCAGTTTGAAAATCCGATGGCCGAGCCCATTATTCAAGCGGCTTGGCAGGCGGCCTTGTCCTTAATTGACGATCAGCAGTCAGATTATTGCAGATAATATAATTTTCAATCATCTAGCTCATAGAGTATAGGCGCTATGCCTTATGTGCAGAAGAATAGTCATGGCATGAGCAACGCGTTATCATGTTCATAGTGGAACTATGAGATGAACTATGAAAATCGTTGCAGATGAAAATCTGGCATTTACTGAGTATTTTTTTGCCGAATTTGGTGAAATAAAGCAAGCGGCAGGTCGAACATTGACCCATGAGGATGTCAAAGATGCCGATGCATTATTGGTGCGATCGGTGACTCAGGTAAATGCAGAATTAATTCAACAGACCACACTCAAATTTGTCGGTAGTGCTACGATTGGAACAGATCATTTAGATATTACCGCTCTAGAAAAGCAGGGCATTGCTTGGTCAAATGCTGCAGGTTGTAATGCACAAGCGGTTGCTGAATATGTGATTACGGCATTGCTGTACGTTAAACCTGAATTATTGAATGCAAATGAAAAATTTACCTTGGGCATTGTTGGTTTAGGTAATGTTGGTTCACGTTTAGCCGTCATGGCAGAATTATTCGGTTGGAATGTCATTGGCTATGATCCATTTGTGCAATCTGATCAGGTGAAACAAGTTGAATTTGCAGAACTGTTAAAAAATGCAGATGCGATTAGTACCCATGTGCCACTGACTAAAGAGGGTGAGCATCCAACCTATCATTTAATTAATGCTGCTGCACTTGCCGCTATGAAGCCAACTGCGATCTTGATTAATTCCGCGCGTGGGCCAGTGGTCGAAGAAGCTGCCTTAATTGCCGATATTCAACAAACTCAGCGTAAAGTGGTCTTAGATGTTTTTGAACATGAGCCAGAGATTTCAGCAGCATTGTTGGATTTAATTTACGTGGTGACACCCCATATTGCAGGCTATAGCTTGGAAGGTAAAGCACGTGGCACACAGATGATCTATGAAGCATTCTGTCAAACTTTCAATCAACCGATAAATAAAGCTTTTGAAAGTCAGTTGCCCGTCTGTGAGCAGTATTTTACGGGTGCTGACTTAAAGACGGTATTACAGCGTTATTTAAAAGATATTTATGACATCGCTCGTGATGATGCAAACTTACGTGCTTGCCTAAAAGACGGCAAGGTGAATCAAAAAGCCTTTGATTATTTACGTAAAACCTATCCTTTACGCCGTGAATGGGCTGCGCATGGAGGCCCAGCAGCATGAGTCAAATGAACTTTCAGCCGAGTTGTGAACTCACTGCACTTCGTGCACGTGCCGCGATGTATGCTCAAATTCGCCAGTTTTTTGCTGCACGTGATGTGCTTGAAGTGGAAACACCTGTGCTTTCACAAGCGGGTGTCACCGATGTGCATTTAGCATCGGTACAAGCTCAGCGCCATGTGAATGGTCAAAAGCAAACGCATTATTTGCAAACTTCACCTGAATTTGCCATGAAACGTCTGTTGGCAAGTGGCAGTGGATCTATTTACCAAATCTGTAAAGTTTTCCGTGATGATGAACATGGACGTAAACACAACAGTGAATTCACCATGTTGGAATGGTACCGTCCGGGTTTTAGCTTAAAAGACTTGATGTTTGAAGTGACTGACCTATTGAATGAAACTTTGAAACAGCGCTTTGGTGAAATTCGTCCGACTATTTTGAGCTATAAGCATGCCTTTATGGATCGTTTGGATTTGAACCCGTTACAAGCTTCTTTACAAGATCTAAAAGATTGCTGTCGTCGTGTGGGGCTAAGCTTAGATTTGGGTGAAGACCGTTTAGGCTATATGGATTTATTGTTCTCACATTATGTTGAGCCGAGTCTCGGTTTTGATACGCCAGTGTTCCTGACAGATTTTCCACCGGAAATGGCTTCTTTGGCGAAAACCCGTGTGGACGAAGATGGTGAATTGGTTGCAGCACGATTTGAGCTCTATATCGAAGGTTTAGAGTTAGCGAACGCTTATGATGAACTGATTGATGCGGATGTTTTACGCAGTCGTTTTGAGGCAGATAATGCAGAGCGCGCTAAACTTGGCTTGCATGTGATGCCGATTGATGAATATTTGCTTGCTGCATTACCGTATATGAGTGAGTGTGCAGGTATAGCCTTAGGCATTGATCGATTGCTAATGGTGGCAACGAATCAGTTAAAACTTGAAAAAGTCATTAGTTTTCCAGCAGCTGTGTCATAAGTGAACTGAATAGCTGCTGTCTATAAATGCTTATACATTTTAGACAGCAGCATAGCTTTCAAATTTAAAAAGGCCTATCAACGTATAGATTGTGATTTAGCGATAATATGTCTAAATATTTATAAAAGATGCAATTTAATTACAGCAGAGTAGCTCAAATTTTATATAAATTATCAATGTCACAATAATAAAAAGAGTAATAAAGGCTATTTCAAGACCTTTATTTCTTTGAATTTTTTTATGATAGAAAACAATGCTGAGTGGGGAAAGAAAAAAGGAGACAATTATCGCCCACAGCCAGTTTAAATTTGGGCTTCTATCAATACTCCCGTCATTCTGTGTAGTCCAGTCTTGATGTGGATGAATAAAATCCACAGCAGCGCTCGCCAATAGAAAAATATTAATATAAAACATAACTCCCAAAACTATATAAAAAGGAATAGAGCTTATAAATGAACGCTTAATTATTAAGGAGCCTAGGGCTAACATTCCAAAAAATATCATGATGAGCTGTGGCAAACTTTTTAAAAGGGTTTGGGTAAAGCCCATCCCTACTAGGAGTCCGCAAAAGACAATAGCAATCAATATATTGGAAAGTTGTTTCTTCATTATTTTTATTCTTTTTACCAGTCTTAAATTGGGTTGAGTATCAGTATTTAATTTTCAGAGATGACACTAGATTATTTCAATTTTTCATTTATTTCAAAATACTTCGGCAGGCTTAACAGCAATGATGAAAGTCAATCCTCTCATTTCTGAGAGGATTTATTTTAAGCTGTAGGCGTGTTATGGCCGAGTTCATGCTTGAATTGTCCGATAGCTTCAATTCGTTTCTGAATCAACATTTCACCAATATCAGGGCCTTTCACATCTGAAGGTAAGTCAGAAGCCTTAATATTACGAACCACCTGCATGGCATCTAAAACGTATTGAGCTTGCGGATAGGCACGATCCTCTAAACCTAAGCGACCACGTGAATCACATTCACAGGCTTGTACAAAGGCCTCTACGCGTTCAGGACGGCGTAATACATCCATACGTTGTAACAGACGCCATAATGTTCCCGGTTTTAAACTCAGAGCTTGATGGCATTTTAAATGCTCTTTACACACTGAGATGGCCAATTGTTTGGTATTGGTGGGAACTCGCATACGGTCACAGATTTCGGTAACAGGTTTTACCCCACGCTCTTCATGCATGATATGGCGCGGTAACTCATCTACTGGAGTGAGTGCTTTACCCAAGTCGTGTACCAGTACAGCAAAACGAACATCCAAAGAATAATTTGCACGACACGCTTGTTGTAGCGACATCATGGTATGAATACCACAATCAATTTCAGGATGATATTCAGGACGTTGTGGAATACCGTATAACGCATCAATTTCAGGGAATAAGACTTTTAAAGCGCCACAGGCTCTTAAGACTTCAAAATATTCATCTGCATGGTCTTCCATTAATGCACGGGATGTTTCCTTCCATACGCGTTCAGGTGTGAGGGCTTCAAGCTCGCCAGATTTGGCAAGCTCTTGCATCAGCGCAAGTGTTTCTTCAGCCACTTTAAAACCTAAAGCTTTATAACGTGCTGCAAAACGTGCAATCCGCAGAACTCGCAAAGGATCTTCGACGAAGGCATCAGACACATGGCGAAGGATGCGTCGCTCTAAATCTTGTTGACCATGGTAGGGATCATAAATTTGGCCAGCATCATCCATGGCAATCGCATTGATCGTGAGGTCACGTCGAATGAGATCTTGTTCGAGTGTGACATTGACGTCGGTATAAAATTCAAAGCCATGATACCCATGTCCAGACTTACGTTCTGTACGGGCTAAGGCATATTCGTCTTTGGTCTCTGGATGAAGAAAAACAGGGAAATCTTTACCCACAGGTTGATAACCTTGAGCAAGTAATTGTTCCGGCGTTGCACCGACAACGACATAATCTTTTTCGTGATAGGGGTGCCCGAGCAAGTGATCTCGAACTGCACCGCCTACTAAATAAACTTGCATGAAAAAACCTCTATTCTTAGAGCAATCATGCTACAGAACAGAGGTTTTCTCAAGTCACAAAGTGTGTTCAGGTCAACTAAATTAGAGTGCTAATTTTTCGTTTTCTTGAATCTCTGCAACAGTCAATGCAGTCATATTCACTAAACGGCGAGTTGTCGCTGTTGGCGTTAAAATATGAACGGGTTTTGCAGCACCCAAAAGAATTGGGCCAATCGTCACGTTACTACCTGAAGTTGATTTCAACAAGTTGAACGAAATGTTCGCTGCATCCAGATTAGGCATAATCAGCAAGTTCGCAGAACCTTTAAAACGTGAGTTCGGGTATGCGAAATGACGAATATTTTCATCCAATGCGGCATCACCATGCATTTCACCTTCAACCTCAAGTTCAGGTGCAATTTCTGACAAAATATCATAAACCTTACGCATTTTTTGAGCGCTAGGATCATTTTGGTCAGAACCGAAACTTGAGTGAGAAAGCAATGCTACACGCGGCGTAATACCAAAACGGCGGACTTCTTCAGCCGCTAAAATAGTCATTTCAGCAAGCTGTTCAGCTGTTGGGTTACGGTTAATGTAAGTGTCGGCAATAAACAAGTTACGATCTTCAAGCATTAATGCATTCAGCGTGAAGAAGTTATTACGGCCTTCTTTTAGCCCAATCACATTGCTGACGAAGTCTAAGTGAATGTCATAGCTAGAATAAGTACCACATAGCATACCGTCAGCCACACCATGACGAACCAGCATTGCAGCGATCAGGGTAGAGCGACGACGTGCTTCACGCTGAGCGTATTCAGGTGTTACACCTTTACGTTGCATGATGCTGTAGTAATCGTCAGCAAACTTATCATAATCAGGGTTTTTCTCTTGATCGACGATAGTGATGTTCACGCCGTCTTCAAGACGTAGACCTAATTTCTTGATGTTCGCTTCAATGACTGCAGGACGACCGACAAGAATTGGTTTTGCTAAACCTTCATCAACAGCAATTTGCACCGCGCGAAGTACACGTAAATCTTCACCTTCAGCATATGCAATGCGTTTCGGATCAGTTTTCGCTTGCGCAAAAATTGGTTTCATCATAAACGCAGAGTTGTAGACGAATTCAGATAAACGTTGACGATATGCAGAGAAGTCTTGAATCGGACGAGTTGCAACACCAGAATCCATCGCTGCTTGTGCAATTGCAGGTGCAATTTCAAGAATCAAACGTTGATCTAATGGGCGCGGAATCAGGTAATCACGACCAAATGAAGCAGATTTTTCACCATACGATGCAGCATCAGCTTCGACATGCGCCATGCGAGCAATCGCATGTACACAAGCAATCTTCATCTCTTCATTAATCGTAGTTGCGCCAACATCTAGTGCACCACGGAAAATATAAGGGAAGCAAAGTGCATTGTTCACTTGGTTTGGATAGTCTGAACGACCAGTTGCCATAATCACGTCTGGACGTGCTTCATGTGCATGTTCAGGAAGAATTTCAGGGTCTGGGTTAGCAAGGGCAAAGATAATCGGATCTTTCGCCATGACTTTAACCATTTCTTTGGTCAAAATACCTGCTGCTGAAAGACCGAGGAACATGTCCGCACCTTCCATTACATCAGCAAGCTGAGAGCCTTCGATGTCTTGAACGTATGCCTTTTTCGACTCATCCAAGCCTTCACGTTTAGTCGTCAATAAACCGCGTGAATCTGCCACAACGATGTTTTCTTTTTTCACGCCAAGTGCGCAAAGTAAGTTCAAACATGAAAGGGCAGCAGCACCTGCGCCAGAAGCAACAATTTTGATTTCTTCAATTTTTTTGCCATTGAGTTGAAGTGCATTCAGTAATGCAGAACCCACAATGATTGATGTACCGTGTTGGTCATCATGGAACACAGGAATATTCATGCGTTCACGAAGTTTTTGCTCGATGTAGAAACACTCTGGGGCCTTGATGTCTTCAAGGTTGATACCACCGAAAGTTGGTTCCAATGCTGCAACGATATCTACGATTTTGTCTGGATCGTTTTCAGCAATTTCAATGTCAAAAACATCAACACCAGCGAATTTTTTGAATAGAACGCCTTTACCTTCCATAACAGGTTTTGACGCTAAAGGACCAATGTTACCTAAGCCCAGTACGGCTGTACCGTTACTGACTACAGCAACAAGATTACCGCGCGCTGTGTAAAGTGCAGCAGTAGATGGGTCGCGTTCAATTTCTAAACAAGGTGCAGCGACACCTGGCGAGTATGCGAGGGCTAAATCGTGTTGGTTGACCAATTGTTTGCTTGGTGTAACGCTGATTTTCCCCGGAGTTGGAAATTCGTGATAATACAAAGCCTGCTGTTTTAAAGATTGATCGTCCATCTGTATCTCGATTGTGTTTTGTTTATCCAATATAAAGCTGCAATGCTTGCTTTATCCGCTTGAATATAACATTAGTTGCACAGTTGGGACAGTCGAAGTCGCGTCTTTTTCAGACAATCTTATAGCTCAGGCATAGTGACTTATATTAAGTAAGTATAAGCAGGCGAAGAGATATTATTTTCAAGGAACACGGTTGCCTCTTCTTGTGGCAGTGGCTTAGAGAAAAAATAGCCTTGAGCAATGTCACATTCTAAGTCTTGTAGATACTGTAACTGCTGTTCAGTTTCAATCCCTTCAGCGACTACCGTCATGCCCATCGCTTTACCCATGGCAATCATGGCACTAACGATGGCCAATTGTTTATTTTCACCAATTTTAGAGATAAAACTGCGATCTATTTTTAAAATATCAATTGGAAAATCAGCCAGATAGGATAGAGATGAGTAGCCAGTGCCAAAATCATCAAGTGAAATATTGATTTTACGTTTTTTTATTTCGTTTAATAGTTCACGTACTGAATCTAGATTTTCGACCAAAGAAGATTCTGTAATTTCCAGTTCCAGACTGGCACCATCAATTTGATTGGCATCTATCGCTTCATCTAAATCATTTAATAATTGTCCACGGCGCAGTTGCTGTGCAACAATATTGACGGATACACAAATATTTTGATAACCCAAATTATTCCAAAAGCGAATTTGCTGCGCGGTTTTTTGCAGGACAAAACGCCCGATATCGGAAATTAAACTGGTTTGTTCTGCTAAAGGAATAAATAAGCCCGGTGGTATTAAGCCTTTTTCAGGATGATTCCAGCGTACCAAGGCTTCAAAACCGTAAATATTTTTATCACGGAAATTGATCTTCGGTTGGTAATACACCACCAGCTCATTATTTTGAATGGCTTTACGCAAGTCGCGTTCCAAGAAGATCCCTTGCTCTAATAATGCGGTATTTTCATTGGAATAATAACGTGTAGTATTGCCTCCCAAATTTTTAGCTTCGCTCAGCGCTTGTTCTGCACAGTTATTTAGATAATCTAGCTGACGGCCATGCTCAGGATAGAACGCTACACCCATCGATAAGGTGATGACATGTTCTTGGCCAAAAATATTAAATGGAATGCTAAAGGCTTTATTGATGCGTTCACAATGCTCTTGCACAGAAGGGCGGATATGTGAAATTTCATACACAATCGCAAAATCATCGCCATTTAAATGCGCAACAAATAATGCTTCGGCATTGGTTAGACGTAAACGCTGTGCGACTTGGCGTAACAGTTCGTCACCACCATTGTTGCTGAGATATTCATTTAATGGACGGAAACGGTCGATGTTTAAACGAATGACGGCCAACTGTTTAATCGAATCTTGCTGTGAAACTAAATATTGATGCAGTTGATAGTTGTAATAAAAACGGTTCGGTAAATCAGTTAAGGTGTCATAATTTTCTAAATAAGATAAACGTTGTTCTTGCAATTTACGTTCGGTCAGGTCTGAGACAATCCCGATATAATGGGTAACGCGGTTTTGATCATCAGTAATCGCATTAATATGCATCCATAGCGTCAGTTCTTTACCTGAAAGAAATTTTTCGTGCAATTCACCATCATACTCACCAATTTTCAGCACTTGTTTAATGATCGAGTAGTGCATACTGCGTTGAATTGATTTGTAATTTGCTGTGATATCAAATAGATGTTTGCCAATAATTTGGTCGTAGTTAAAGCCGGTTAATTGTTCGTAAAACGGATTGACTTCGATATAGCACAGCTCTTCATTTAAAATGAAAATCCCTTCAGCAGCTTGTTCGAGTACGCTGGCTGCAAGTTTTAAACGTTCTTGAGACGTCCGTTCTTGATGGATATCACGACGAATACCGACCATGCGCAAGGGCTTGCGGTTATCTGGATCGCGTTGAATGACTCGCCCAATATCATGTACCCAACTCCATTTTCCTTGACTGTTTTGAATCCGATAGGTGGCCTCATAACGGTCTTTAAATCCACGAAGATGTTGAATCATTGCTGATTTAAAATGAGGAATATCATCAGGATGGATCACATGTTGTAACTGTTGCTGATGCTCTTTCGAATGTCTAAGGGTTTTTTCTTGCTTATAGTTGGTGACAACGATTTTACGATCTTTGATATTCCAATCCCAAGGACGTAAACCTGCAATTTCATGTGCAAGGACTAAATTGGCCTGTTGGTTTTCTAAATCCTTGTTCATTTGCTCAATGTCGAAGGTTCGCTCTTTGACTTTTTGTTCAAGGATTTGGTTACCTAGTTGTAATTGTAATTCGATGTCACGTGATTTGTTGACTTCATCTTGGAGCTGCTGACACAGTTCATCAGTCCATTTGACTTGTTGCTTGGCACTATCAACCAGTAAGTTGTTTTTTGCATGTAAGGTCGACACACGACGGTGAATCCGATATGACGTCATGGCGCACATTAGAATCACAATGAGCCCAAAATTAATACTCAGGCTAAATAAGTGATTTGAACTATCTAAGAAAAAGAACTGTGCAATCAGATACGGCACGATAGACGGGATAAAGGCTAAACAAAAATAATTGAGTTTTTGCGTTAAATAGGTCAAACCAAAGGTTTGCGTCACGATCAATAGTAAGGCGGAGAGCGTTAAGGCTTGAATCGGTTCAAAGCTTTGATTGGTCGCAGGTAAATAGTAAAAAATTAAAAAGATACCGCTCGCAATAAGCGTACCGACTGAAAAACACTGAAATTGTAGCCAACGATGCGCAATCATCAGTGAATATTGTTCAGGTTTAAAATAAACGGTGCTAATCAGCCAGCATAAACTGACAAAAACTTCGGTAAAAATAAACCAAATATTGAAATATAAAGATGGTGATTTATAAAAAATTTGATATATCGAAAAAATATATAAGCAAATAATCAGAATACTGACTAAAAAATAGCGGCTATGGCGAATCGTGTTCGCAATTTGAGCAGTATGATTGTACTGCTTGATATATTCATCTTGTTTATACGTCATGAATATAAAAACCCTGCCTTAACCAAATTTAGATCGTTGTATTTGTATTGTTCCTGAGAGTATTTGTTTATTCTTAGTAACAAATCATTTGTTTTTATTGACTCTAGGGTAATTGCGTTACAAATAAAAAGCAATATCAAGGATGCCATCATTGATGCTTTCAGATGAACCATCGAGTAAAAATTAAATAAATTTATAATTTAAAATTGAAAGTGCAACTACAGGTGCAGTTTCTGTGCGAAGGACACGTTCACCGATACACCAGTTCACAAAACCTTTCTCATTTGCTGCGCTGATCTCGGCTTCGCTCAAGCCACCTTCAGGGCCAATCAGTAAGGCAAAGTGCGGGTCAGCATCTGCTAATACATCAACTTCATCTTTATTGGGTGCGAGTACCAACTTGGTTGTCGGTAGATTACTCTCCAACCATTTTTCAAGGGAAAGGGGCGCAAGTACTTTAGGGACAATGTTGAGACCACATTGTTCACATGCAGCAATAGCAATGCTTTGCCAATGGTCGAGTTTCTTTTGATCACGATCGTACTTCAAACGCATTTCACAACGTTCGGATGTGAGTAGTTGAATTTCAGAAACACCGAGTTCCACCGCTTTTTGAATTGCATAATCCATGCGGTCGCCTTTGCTCATCACTTGACCCAATAGTGCTGTAAAATGTGGTGTGCGATTGCTTGGATTGAATTGCAGAACTTGGACGGCAGCCGACTTTTTAGCGACTTCAACCAATTCAACATGGTATTCGCCACCTTGCCCATTGAACAAAGTGGCAGTTTCGCCCACTTGAGCACGTAAAACTTTTACCCAGTGATGAAACACTGTTTCCGTTAATTCAACAGTCGTATCAACAGTTAAATCAGCTTCAATATAAAAACGTGGCATTAAAGTTTTACTCTCAAAAAGGTCGAAATGTCTTATGCAAGACCGAGGTCTTTCACAAGTTGACGTGTAGGGTCAGTGGTATTCATGGTGTAGAAGTGCAGGCTTGGCGCACCACCAGCAATCAGGCGTTCGCAAAGTTTCACAATCACTTCATGACCAAAGGCTTTGATTGACGCTGTGTCGTCGCCATAAGTCGCAAGCTGTTTGCGAATCCAGCGAGGAATTTCTGCACCTGTACCATCAGCAAAACGAATTAAATTGCTTGCATTGGTAATCGGCATAATGCCTGGAGCGACAGGAATGTTCACGCCTTCTTTTTGAATGCGCTCTACAAAGTAGAAATAGGCATCTGGATTAAAGAAGAATTGTGTGAGTGCTGCATTAGCGCCTGCATTGGCTTTATCGCAGAAACGTTTGATGTCGAGATCAAAGCTGTCTGCTTGCGGATGCATTTCAGGATAAGCCGCCACTTCAATTTTGAAGTGATCACCTGTATGTTCACGGATGAAACGCACAAGATCTGTTGCATAAGGCAATTCGCCTAAGCCTACTTGACCAGACGGCAAGTCACCGCGCAGCGCAACAATACGGTCAATGCCTTGCGATTTATACAAATCCAGCAATTCAGCAATACGTTCTTTGCTGTCACCAATACAAGAAAGGTGAGGAGCAACAGGCGTGCCTTTACCATTGAAATCATTCAATGTAGACAAAGTACGTTCACGGGTAGAACCGCCTGCGCCGTATGTTACAGAGAAAAATTCAGGATTTAATAATTGTAGTTCTTGGTGTACAACTTTAAGTTTTTCCGCGCCCGCATCAGTTTTGGTCGGGAAGAACTCAAAGGAAATAGGAATCTGTTTTGACATGTTCAAATCCTTTTTTATAAATACTATTTGTTTACCCTCTCCCTGACCTCTCCCATAGGGAGAGGAGTATTCATTACTGAATTATGCAGGGGAGCAAGCTAACTTTCTTCAAAACATGAAAGTGAATTCATAAATGAAGATGTTCTGCGGTCACCCTCTCCCTCTGGGAGAGGGATGGGGTGAGGGCTAATTAATATTTATAAGCCTCAGCTTTGAACGGACCTTCAACTTGAACACCGAGGTAATCCGCTTGTTCTTGAGTCAAAGTCGTCAATACGCCACCGAAACCAGCAACCATTGCAGCAGCAACTTCTTCGTCTAATTTCTTAGGAATAAGTTCTACGCGGATTGCAGCTTGTTTTTGATCTTCAGGAAGATCAGCAAATTTTTCAGCGAACAAGTGCATTTGCCCCAACACTTGGTTAGCAAAAGAACCATCCATAATACGTGAAGGGTGACCTGTTGCATTACCAAGGTTCACTAAGCGGCCTTCTGAAAGAAGAATAAGGTAATCATTTTCATTTTCTGAACGATACACTTGGTGAACTTGTGGCTTAACTTCAACCCACTTATAATCACGTAAGTAATTTGTGTCGATTTCAGTATCGAAATGACCGATGTTACAAACTACAGCGCCAGCTTTTAATGAATCAAGCATTGCAGCGTCACATACGTGGTAGTTACCAGTTGTTGTTACGATCAAGTCAGTATTTTGAAGAAGATCAAGGTTGATGTCTTCTTTCTTACCCGTTTGAATGCCATTTTTATACGGAGCAACAACTTCGAAACCGTCCATGCATGCTTGCATTGCGCAGATTGGGTCAACTTCAGTTACACGTACAATCATGCCTTCTTGACGAAGTGATTGAGCAGAACCTTTACCTACGTCGCCATAACCGATTACAAGTGCACGGCGGCCAGATAAAAGCATATCTGTACCGCGTTTGATTGCATCGTTTAGAGAGTGGCGGCAGCCGTATTTGTTGTCGTTTTTAGACTTAGTTACAGAGTCGTTTACGTTGATTGCAGGAACTTTTAAAGTACCGTCGCGGTGCATTTCGTAAAGACGTTGAACACCTGTAGTGGTTTCTTCAGTAATACCGTGGATTTTAGCAATTACTTCTGGGTATTTTTCGTGAACAAGTGCAGTTAAGTCACCGCCATCATCCAGAATCATGTTGGCATCCCAAGGTGTGCCGTTTACATTGATTTGCTGTTCAAGACACCACATGTATTCTTCTTCAGTTTCGCCTTTCCAAGCAAATACAGGAATACCTGCAGCAGCGATTGCAGCAGCAGCGTGGTCTTGAGTAGAGAAGATGTTGCATGAAGTCCAGCGTACTTCTGCGCCCAATTCAACTAGAGTTTCAATTAAAACTGCAGTTTGAATAGTCATGTGGATACAGCCTAGGATTTTCGCGCCAGCAAGGGGTTTAGCCGCTGCATAGCGTTTGCGAAGACCCATTAGGGCTGGCATTTCTGCTTCTGCGAGTTTGATTTCTTTACGGCCGTAGTCAGCTAGTGAAATATCGGCAACTTTGTAATCTGTAAATGAAGCATTAACCGCGTTCATCACGATCTCCTTAATAAAAACAATTGATCATTCAGTTCGCGGATGCCGTTGTTGATTGGAACGAGTGTCCAACCGAATCGTCGAGCCTAGCGATCTTATATTTAGTGCCTATAAGAAAGTCGCAGCATCCCTCGACTAGGGCAGTATTGTACTTGGAAATAGAGTGAGTTCCAATCAAAAATTGGTTAATATGTAGATGAATAATCTGATAATAAAAAGATAATAACGTACATATCATGAATATATTAAAATTTAATATTTTCCTAGTTTTACTCGTATCTTCACAAGCTGTCTCAGCAAGGCGAGGCGACTTTTCACCACAAGATATTTTTTTTCTGCCTTTAATTTTGATTGGGGTTTTATCCTTATTTAAATTTTCAGGCTTTATTGAAAATTATACGAAAGGCTTAAATTTAACCCTTAGAGTAGTCATAAAAGCAGTGAGTTTTATTATTTTGATTGGCATCATTGCCCTTATAATTATCGGGATAGGGCTAATTTCTGAGTATATTCCTGAAAAATGGTCGATGATATTCTAGTGCAATTTTAAATATAAAAAATTGGAAGCTAATAATGAAAAAATTAACTGCATTCATATGCTTGTGTTTTTCAGCACTAACATATGCCAACGATTCAACAGGCTATGTGGCAACGGGAGGGGTGCAGTACCTTAAAAATAAAGACATTCAAATGTTCAGTGAAGACCTATTTATTAGTAAAAAAATGATCAAGGTCGATTATCAGTTTAAAAATCTGAGCAATAAAGATGTGACTGAAACCATACTTTTTCCACTGCCAAAAGTTGAAAACTTCTTTGAATCTGATTTTGCCAATACTGAAAAATTGCTAAAAAGTTTTAAAGTTCAGGTGAATGGAAAAATGATTCAGCCTGAAATGCATGTGCGCACTTTTATTCAAAAAAATGAGAAAACAGCCCCGATTGATATGACGGAGAGTTTTAAGCAATGCGGGTTTACGGAAAAAAACATGCTGAATCCGTGGAGCAGGCAAGATGTTGAATATGAAACTTTCGAAACAAAACTCAGACGCTGTAAAAATGTAGCGCTGCAAAAAGTATTGCCCAAAGATCCGAATGAAACCATTTCATGGTCGTCTCAGGTGATTTACAGTTGGAAGCAAACGTTTAAAGCCAATGCGCTCACACGTGTACAGCATCAATATGCACCGCTGGTGGGTGGGTCTGTGGCTTTATATCCTGATGAATATAATAAAAGTTATTGTATGGATCAAAACTTTAAGGAAGGACTCAGAAAGGCCAAATCACAGCATGCACCATTTCAAGCGCTGGGCTATATCTTAAAAACAGGCGCCAATTGGGCAAAGCCTATTCAAGATTTTAAATTGACCGTTGAGCGTGATGCAGGAGAGCTGGTTTCTTTTTGCTGGGCAGGAAAAGTGAAGAAAATCAGCGCTACGCAGTTTCAAATGGTTGAAAAGAATTTTGTGCCCAAACAAGATTTGGACATTATTTTTGTGCATGTGAAATCAGGTCTGGATTAAAACTTGCAGGCAAAACTGCTGCGATTTGTTTATCATCGTCCATAAGCAATTTTGAGTTTTGATATATGTCGATGGAAATACCTGATGAGTTGGCAAATTTAGAAGCCAATGGCGGCATTTATGCAGTGTGGATGTTGCTGCAGCACTTAGGTATAGATGCAGACATTCAGCAGCTCATCGAAGTTTGCGCTTATGAAGCTGGCCATGGCACAACAACTATTGGTTTAGCCGTAGGGCTAAAAAAGTTTGGCTTTCAAGTAAAGTTTTACACAGAGCATGATCCTGAACTGCAGGACAGTGAAAAACGCAGCTATGCAGAAGCAGACCAATTGGAACTGCTTGTATTACCCGCAATTGGCTATGCACAAATTCAGCAGGCTTTTGAACAAAATCAGTTTGTGATTGTCTATTACGACACACTAGAGGGCGTGGGGAATCATTCTTTGGTGTATGACATTGACGAAACAGAAATCAGTTTCTTTGACAGTTTTGATGCCATGCCAGCAGACGTATTTGAACAGCAGCGTGGTGCAGAAGGCATTTGCCGACAAGTCATTACTGTAGATGTAAATGACTATGTGGCGAGCTGAGCCATTTTGTTAAAAGCAAAAAAGCCCATCATGAGATGGGCTTTATTTTTTTTGAATATGATTGGATTATTGCTCGGCTACGTTGGCTTTTTCATTCCAAAAGTCTGCTTTTTCTTCATCAGCGTCGATGCCTAAGCCATTGGCATAAATAAAGGCTAAGTCACGCATGGCTTGAACTTCACCTAATTTTGCAGATTGTTCAACCAGTTCAATGGATTTAGCGACATCTTTTTCCACCACATCGCCGCGACGGTAAAAATTGGCCAATTCTAAAATTGCAGCAGGATGGTCATGTTTTGCCGCTTGTTCTAACCAGCGGTGCGCATGTTCAAAATAGGTTTTAGATTCTTCAGGATCTTCTTCGAGCATATCTTTGGCATAGACTGCATAGCCTTCACCCAGCCAATACATGGCTTCTACATGACCTAACTGAGCTGCTTTGAGTGCCCATTCTTCAGCAAGTTCAACATGCTCATCATTTTCACTTTGCATATAAATTTCAGCCAGTTCAAATTGAGCATCTTTATTGCCTGCCATGGCGCGATTATATAAAGCAGGAGAGATCGAAAGTTCAGACATGTGTAATCCAAAAGAGCAGAATAGGCATAGCCTAATCGGTTGGCATGAAAAAAGCCAATCCGAAGATTGGCTTTCAATGTTTAGAGAATGTTTAGAGAAGCTTGTCTAATGAATTAAAATTTCAATAACACAGCTGACAATACAAATACGCCAACCAATGCACCAATAATTTTCCAAAAATATTCAGCGATATAACTAATACATAGCCCGACAAATAAAGCCGCAATAGTCAGCGCGCCAAACCAATAACTGATGTTATTGCTCGGCGTGCCAAGAGAGAGGCAAAGTAGTAAGGCGATGATCAATAGCGCCCAGCCGATCAGCGTGGCTAACCGTGTTTGGCCCACACTTAACTCTTTGCTGTAAAACTGCTTTTGATGTTTAGACATGCTGCTTGCCAAGGCAAAAAAACCTAAGCTACTCAGTGCCCAAATCAGGAGAAAGAACATCATGCTTCAACCTCCTTCTTGCCACGCGCTTTTTTAACAGGCAGCCCTTTATGCTTTTTCACTTTGTAAAATGAATAGGCAAACAAGATAGCCAAGAGCCACATTGCAAGATCAAAGGATGCAATCATCCATTGGCCATTTACCATGGTATTCCAAAGCGGTTGACCACCAGTCATGAAGTTTACAATCGGCAGTAAGGCAAAAATTGCTGTGGCAAAAGCTAAAAGTTCTAGCCACGCTTGACGGTGCGTACGGAAAATCGCATAAACGAGCGTCAGTAGCCAAACAATAAAGAAACTACGAATTTCTAATTCCGAACGGTTTTCAAGCTGTGCGGGAATAAAACGGTTGGCATAGAAAAATGCTGCGCAGGCAATGGGTAAACCAATAATCGCTGCAATATTGGTCACTTCAACCGTGCGGTAGCCAAATGATTTAAAGCCTTGTTTTTGCTGTTGCGGCGCACGTTTTACACACCACAGAATGAGACCTGTAGCGACCATCAGGGTGCCTACAATCCCTGAAATAAACAGCAGCCAACGTAGTGCTAAATCTACACCGCGTGCTTCATGTAGCGTAGTGACTACATTGTAAATACCCATCGGTACAGAAGGGTGCTTTAACTTGGCACTTTCGTCAGTTAAGTCTTTGCCTGTTACGCCATCAAATTGTTTGCTTGCATAGACATTTCGATACGCGACACTTTCACCATGTAAGGCACGTAGTTCAATTTTAGCTTGGTCTGTATTCGGTGCAATGATGCTAACGGTACTAATAGGATTGGTTTTCCATTCAGTCTGAACCGCAGTCACGATCGGCGCTAAGTTGGTCAACGGCGCAGCAACGATAGGTTGCTCTTCACGTTTAGAGCGACGATCTCCTCGACCTTCACCACGGCCCTCAGCACGATTTTCGCCTTGGTTTTGTGCAGAATTGGCACGGGCTTGCTGTGGGCGTTCGCCACGTTCTTCGCGTCCTTGAGCAGATTCACGTCCTTCAGGTTTATTTTCTTGAACCAAGGCACGATTTTGTTCTTGTAAAAATTGTCCCCGGTTTTCATAAATACGTTCAATCCCCCAAGGCATGATCGTAAATAACAGCAGCAACAGGCCACTAAAGGTGATCATGATGTGGAAGGGAAGCGCAAATACTGCTGTAGCATTATGTGCATCGAGCCAAGAACGTTGTCCTTTGCCTGAACGGAAGGTAAAGAAATCTTTAAAGATTTTTTTATGAGTAATCACACCACTAATGATGGCAACTAACATCAACAGTGTGGCTATCCCGATAAACCATCGCGTCCACATACGTGGCATGCCATATAGTTCAAAATGGAAACGATAGAGAAAATTACCACCACGTGTATCGCGCGGCTCAAGCACTTCACCTGTAGCACTATCAATGTAGATTTGTTTACCGCCACGGCGTGCGCGAGGGTCTTCACCTTGTTCACGAACGGTAATTAATGTGGCATTTTGACGCGTATTCGGCAGCAAAATATTCCAAGCACCTGCATTCGGATGATTTTGCTGTAAATAATTCAGTGCGACTTCAGTTTGTTGGACTTGTGAACTGGCTGGAACAGATTGATGCAGCTCAGGAGTCATCCAGACATTGATTTCATTTTTAAAGAAGCTCAGGGTTCCGGTCAGGAAAATAGCATACAGCAACCAACCTAAGATTAGGCTAGCCCATGTATGCAGCCAAGACATGGACTGGCGCGGTCCCTCTACTTTTGCATCAACACGCATTTTAGCTTCCCATCATCATGTAAATGGCATACAAACACACCGCAGGGATCACAATGCCTAAAGTTGCTTTGAGGGTTTTATTCACCATAAAGACCCAAATAAATGCACAGCTCCACAGGATAAACGCAATTAAAGTTGCACTCATGGCTGCAGTTCCACGGTCTTCGCTAAACACATCTGCGATCACGATGGCAGATAGCATCGCGACAACATATCCGCCCACTAAAGCGAGGGCAAAGCGATAGAAAATCATCAAGCGATAGGTCAATAGAGAGGGGGTGTCTTTACGCGTTTTAGGCAGCGCAGATGTGAGGGGGGTCACGAGTGCCTCAGGTGGTGAGCTATTCATAAAATACTTAAGCGCTTGGAAATTGTATTAAAGTTAATCTAAATGATAACAATTATTATTAATAATTAGAATAATGTATTCACAAAATTATTGATTTTTCAGCATGCTGAGTAGAAATGGATTTAAATGAGGAGAATTAAAGGCGAAAAAATAGCGACCGGAGTCGCTATTTTAGAATGCAAGAATGCTTAATTCTCTACATTATTGCTCTTGTTGAATGCCTGCAACTAACCAGTCTTGATCAGAACCCACAGGTTTAACAAAATGCCATACTTCAGCAAATGGCTGTGGCAGGCTATTTAAGTCTTCACTTACCGTACCTGTAAAACGCACACTTACAACGTATTGACCATTTTCGTTAGCAGAATCGACCACCATAGCATTTAAGTTAGAAAACTCAGCAACGTCTTCATCTTTATTCGCCATAATGTCGTTATACATAGACTGGTAAAGGTCAGGCGTTAAGTAACGCTGAATTTCAGAAATGTTGCTTGCCGTATTCATCGATTGAATGTGGTTAAAACGCTGACGTGCAACACGTAAAAATGTTGCTGGTTCTGTACCATCAGGCAATTGATTGCCGCTGTTGGTATAGGCAGCACCAAAAGGCGCATTCGTTGCAGCAGCTGCACCAAATGGAGCATTTGAAGCTGCTGAATTACCGCCTACAGAATTACCAAAAATATTCGTATTGTCATTACCTGCACGAGGTGCAGCATTTTGTTGGCCAAACGGTGCATTGTTTGCACCGCTGTTTGGCGCATAAGGATTGTTAGCGGCTAGTTTTTTTTTTGCGCCCATCTTACGGAAAATGAAGAAGGCAACAGCAGCGGCAAGTAAAATCCAGATCCAGCCTGGAATACCACCTTTCTCTTCCTGTTGTTGAGCTTGAGCTTCAGAAGCTGCTTGACCGTTATTGTCATCTGCCATCGCATTTGCAGCGACAGCACCAATTGCAGCACCAGCCACACCAGCAGCAACCATTCCGCCCACATTCGAGCCAGATTTTGCTGGAGCGCCAGCAGTTGCAGGCTGTTGAACAGGAGCAGATTGACGAGGTTGCTGATAAGACTGAGTTGGAGCAGCTTGACGGCTCATACCATGGCTTTTACCACCACCGGCACGTTTCGCTTCTGCAATCGGCGCTACCAAAAGGGCTGCTGTTAAAAGAGCAGTCATCAAACCACGCTGTCGAACTTCCATCAAATTTTCCTATATCTATATAAATTTAAAATAGCCATCTAGTTATGCCGCCATTTGTACTGAATTTCAATAGAACATCGGTAAAAAATTGAAAATTCATTCAAAATAAACTAATCAGCGTTACTAAGACTCATCGGTCAGCGTAATTGCCTGACTCAACGCCTCATGTAAACGTGCCACAGAAATAATCTCTACACCTGAAATGGGTTTTTGCGGTGCATTCCCACGCGGTAAAATAATGGTTTTAAAACCATGCTTAATGGCTTCTTTGAGTCGTTCTTGTCCATTGGGTACAGGGCGGATTTCGCCTGAAAGGCCGACTTCACCAAATACTGCCAAATGCTGTGGCAGGGCTTTAGCTCTTAAGCTAGAGGCGCAGGCTAAAAGTACCGCAAGGTCAGAACCGGTTTCAGTGATTTTTAAACCACCCACGACATTGACATAGACATCTTGTCCTGCAGTTTGTACGCCACCATGACGGTGCATAACGGCTAAAAGCATGTTTAAACGGTTTTGTTCTAAACCTAAGGCCACGCGTCGAGGTTGTCCGTGCGCATCATCTACCAAAGCCTGAACTTCAACTAAAAGTGGACGTGTACCTTCACGGCTAATCATGACGATAGAGCCCGGAATGGCTTCATCATAACGACTCAGGAAAATAGCGGAGGGGTTTGATACCTCGCGCAGACCTTTATCGGTCATGCCAAATACACCAAGCTCGTTGACTGCACCAAAACGGTTTTTCACCGCCCGAATCATACGGAAGCGAGAGTCAGACTGACCTTCAAAATACAAAACACAATCGACCATGTGCTCAAGCACACGAGGGCCTGCCAAAGAGCCTTCTTTTGTTACGTGACCGACAATAAACAATGCTGTGCCACTATTTTTGGCAAAGCGGGTCAGGAGTGCAGCCGATTCACGAATTTGGGAAACACCGCCCGGCGCAGACTGGAGTGTTTCGGTGTATAGGGTTTGGATCGAATCTAAAATGGCCACGGCAGGGCGTTCATGTGCCAATACTTCGCAAATACGCTCGACACAGGTTTCTGCCATGACTTTAAGTTGATCGGTCGGCAAATCTAGGCGCTGGGCACGTAGCGCCACCTGAGACAAAGATTCCTCACCTGTGACATATAAGGCAGAACTTTTACTCGCCGCCATATAGGTTGCGGTTTGTAGCAAAATAGTGGATTTACCAATGCCGGGGTCACCACCAATCAGCACAACTGAACCTGTGACCAGTCCACCACCGAGTACACGGTCAAATTCACCAATACCTGTTGCCATTCGGGTTTCATGCGAAACAGAAACTTGATTTAAGGTGGTCACAGCAGCGGCTTGACCTGCATAGCCACCGCCCATTTTAGGCTGTGCACGGTGTGTAACGGCGGGTGCAATATTGACTTCGACTAATGAATTCCATTCACCACATTCGGTACATTGACCGGCCCATTTGGGATGATCAGCACCACATTGTTCACATCGATAGACACTTTTTGCTTTCGCCATAATATTTACTGTGCACAAACTCAAATTGAGTCACAGCATAGCGGTGAATACATCGAAAAACCAAGTTTTTATCGCATGAAATGACTGTTGAAGGTCAATTGATGTCGTTTTATTTTCAATAGCTGCACTTTTATATAGTAAGCACTTTATAATAGCGCATTATATTTTTTGAAATGGGTCACCACATGACTGAACTATTACGACATATCGATGCCATTGCACGTGAAAAAAATCGTGATGTGTTATTTGTGCATTTTGAAGAATATGATCATCAACATCCTGAGAAAAATACGGTACGTAATGACGTTATGCACTGGTTTGACCTGCAAAATCTCGAGTATTTCCCTTGTATGGGGCTAGAAGGTGAGTCTTTGATCGATAGCTATACAGGTGATTTATACCTTGACGTACCTTTTGATGAAAGCAGCCCTGCATATAAAACTCTCAGTGAATATCTTGAAGATGAACAAGGGAACATGAAAATTCAGGGGGTATTGTTCTTTTCTTTATCCTTGGAAATTGCCTTAGAAATCGAAGCGGATCTGATGGAAGCCAGTGCTGTAGATTCTGAATATGCTGAAAATGAGTTTGGTGACCAATTTGGCGAAGGCTTTATTGAAGATGCTGAGTCAGATCAAAAGGATGAATCCAATGAAAGCAACACGAAAAACGACAAATTTGATGATGGTCAAATCGGTACGATTCAATAAGTAAATATCGATTATCAGTCCGAATAAAAAAGCCACGTGAATTCACGTGGCTTTTTGTTTAGTAGCGTGAAAGGATTAGTACAGTTCACCTGATTTACGACGTGCAATAAAGTCCTTCGATTCTTTGGCAATAACACCAGAAAGTAACAACAGCGCAATTAAGTTTGGTACAGCCATCAAACCGTTAAAGGTATCGGCAAATAACCACACAAGATCAAGAGTCGCCACACAGCCTACAAAGACTGAAGCGATGTAAATCAAACGGTAAATCAAGACAAACTTTTCACCAAGTAAGTAAGTACAGCATTTTTCACCATAGTAACTCCAACCTAAAATGGTTGAGTATGCAAAGAAAATAATCCCGAAGGTGACGATCAAGCCGCCAAAACCCGGTAATAATTTATCAAATACGCTGATAGTTAAAACTGCACCAGTTTGGTCGCCAAAACTGTTGCCTGCCATAATAAAGCCCATGACCAAAACAATCCCGGTGATAGAACACACGATAATCGTATCGATAAATGTACCTGTCATTGAAACTAAACCTTGACGTGCAGGGTGATCCGTTTTCGCAGCAGCCGCGGCAATAGGTGCAGAACCCATACCTGCTTCGTTAGAGAAAACACCACGGGCAACACCATAACGAATAGCCGCACCAATCGCACCACCTGCCGCAGCTTCGCCAGTAAATGCATAGGTAAAGATTAATTTGAGAGAAGGAATGACCAATTCAAGATTATTTAAAATGATGATTAGTCCACCCAATACATAACCGACAGCCATAATAGGTACGATATAAGAGGATGCTTTAGAGATGGATTTAATTCCGCCGAGAATTACTAAAGCAGACAGAATAGTAATAACAATACCTGTAATCCACGTTTCAAGTCCGAGACTATTTTCAACAGCGAGGGCAACCGTATTGGACTGTACTGAACTGCCAATGCCGAAAGAGGCTAAAGTACCAAAGAGGGCAAAAATGACAGCGAGCCATTTCCACTTCAGTCCACGTTCAATGTAGTACATTGGACCGCCGCTCATTTCGCCATTTTCATTTTTTACGCGATATTTGACTGCGAGTACGCCTTCACCATATTTGGTTGCCATACCAAAGAGGGCTGTCATCCACATCCAAAATACTGCACCGGGGCCACCAAGGACGCAGGCTGTTGCAACGCCTGCGATATTACCTGTACCGATGGTTGCAGATAAAGCAGTCATAAGTGAGGCAAAATGTGAAATATCGCCTTCATGTGATTTGGCATGTTCATGCCTTCCAAACACTTGTTTAAATGCTAAAGGCAACATGCGGAATTGCCAGAATAGTAAACGGAAGGTGAGGAATACACCTGTTCCGACAATGAGGACCAACATGTATGGGCCCCAGACCCAACCGCTGAGTGTATTCATGAGTGTGTGTAGATCTTGCATAGTATCTTTCTTCTTATCGGTCCTGAGTGAATGCTACATTTTTGATATCTGTAGCAATTGATATGCCATTGTTAGAAACTTCCATGATTTTTGGCATAAATTTTTTATCGTTGGGAAAATATTTTTTGCATAGAATTGAAGTTTTTACAAGTAAATTGTTGTTTTGTTTGTCGCTTTGAATTTGGGATAGAGGTTAAGATTTTTATATATAAGAAAAATAAATTAACTTTGTCACTTAATCCGAAAATATAGATGATGAAAAATAATTTTGTATTTTCTGAAATTTTTACGTTAATTTGTCGCAATTGGAACGCGAAGTTGAATTAAATAATGTCAAATGAAATTCATGGATCGCACGCTGATAGCGGCGATTTGAAACGAAGCTTGTCCAACCGACACCTGCAATTGATTGCGATTGGTGGTGCGATTGGTACAGGTTTATTTATGGGGTCAGGAAAGACCATCAGTTTAGCTGGTCCGTCCATCCTTATTATCTATATGATTATTGGTTTTATGGTTTTCCTCGTCATGCGTGCATTAGGCGAGTTATTACTATCAAATCTTGAATATAAATCTTTTATCGATTTTGCAACCGACTTAATCGGCCCGTGGGCAGGTTATTTTGTGGGTTGGACCTATTGGCTGTGCTGGATCACTATAGGGATTGCAGATTTATCGGCCATTATTTATTACCTGCAATTCTTTAATGGAGGTAACCCGTTCTCGCCCGAAGAAGGGGTGATGATCAGTGTTGCCGCCATTGTTTTTATCATGGGTTTAAACCTTGTTACGGTTAAACTTTTTGGTGAGTTAGAGTTTTGGTTTGCACTGATTAAGATTATTGCAATCGTGGTGCTCATTGGTGTCGGTCTTTGGATGATCTTTACCGGTTTTACCTCATCGACAGGTGAAATCGCATCATTCATACATTTATGGTCACATGGTGGTCTATTCCCAACAGGAGTAACTGGCTTCTTGGCAGGTTTCCAGATCGCCATTTTTGCCTTTGTCGGCGTAGAACTCGTGGGTACTACGGCAGCAGAAACCAAAGATCCAGAACACAACTTGCCTAAAGCTGTGAACTCGATTCCGATTCGTATCATTATTTTCTATGTGCTTGCACTTGTGATTGTGATGTCCGTTACGCCATGGAATGCCATTGACCCAAGCATTTCACCATTCGTGAACTTGTTTAGCCAAGCCGGTATTGCTGCTGCTGCGATTATTATGAACTTGGTGGTGTTGTCATCAGTTATGTCATCGATGAATAGTGGTGTGTTCTCGACTTCACGTATGTTGTTTGGTTTATCTCGTGAAGAGCAAGGTCCAAAAGCGTTTGGCCGTCTAAACTCACGTGCAGTTCCGGCAAATGCGTTATATTTCTCGGCAGTTTGTTTGTTGTTAGGTGCTGCATTACAGTATTTCGTTCCGAACACGGTTGAAGCCTTCACTTTAGCAACCACACTTTCGACGATTTTATTTATCTGCGTATGGCTCATGATTATCTGGAGCTATATCGTTTACTATAAAACTCGTCCTGAGCTGCATGCGAAATCAACCTTTAAATTGCCGGGCGGCTTATATACTTGCTGGCTCGTGATTATCTTCTTCATCGGCATGATTTATGTTTTGTCATTAGAAGCAGATACCATGAAAGCGCTCATGGTGAGCCCGATTTGGTTCATCATATTGATTATTGGCTATTTCGGTTTTTATAAGAAAAAGCACCATTAATTTACATTTTTGATCTGATGTAAAAACATAAAAAGCTGCTCCTGAGGGGGCAGCTTTTTTATTTGGATATGGACTTATTTTAAGTTAAAACAGACTGTTTATTAGCGTTTCGATTTGTATTAAACAGCATTCAAATTGATAAGCTATTTCAGAGAAATCAATAGCCTGATCGAGCTAGAAATAAAGACAAATAAGGGTTGAAAACAGCACCATCAAATTTTGCTTAAATTTAGTGCAGAATGGCAAAAAGCTCACTTGGAATTACAGGGCTTTTCTTTTATCCGCGGGTTGATCACGTTATACTCGGAAAAATCTTTTCATTAGGTACGTTTATGTATCGTTTTATGAATTATAAAATTATTGTATTAGCAAGTGCTGTGCTGTTGACAGCTTGTGGTCAGTCTGGTGCATTGCATTTACCTTCTGATGCAAATGCAGATAAACGCGCAAAATATCTGATTTATCCAGATACGCCTGCACAGCAAAAGCAGGAAAAACAAGCGGCTCCTGTTACAACTGAGTCGGAATCTTCAAATTCTAACCCTACACCTTAATGCTTTTATAGAAAGGATACTTTCATGAGTTTCACCCGTACGAATGGGGTATTGCATGCAGAGCAATGTTCTTTACAACAGCTTGCACAGCAATATGGCACACCGCTTTATGTTTATTCAAAAGCTATTTTTGAAAAGCATTATTCAGATATGGATCGTGCATTTAGCTTTATCGACCATCAAATTTGTTTTGCGGTAAAGTCAAACTCTAATCTTGCGGTGTTAAACGTACTTGCCAAGCAGGGCGCTGGTTTTGATATCGTGACGGGTGGTGAACTCGCACGTGTATTAAAAGCCGGTGGTGAAGCTTCTAAAATTGTATTCTCAGGTTTGGGTAAAACTGAAGCTGATATTCAAAAAGCGTTGGACGTGGGTATTGCATGTTTTAACGTTGAATCACATGCAGAGCTAGATCGAATCCAAAAAGTTGCTGCGGCAATGGGTAAGAAAGCACCGATTTCATTGCGTGTAAATCCAGATGTGGATGCTAAAACCCATCCTTATATCTCTACGGGTTTAAAAGAAAATAAATTCGGTATTCCTTCAGACAGCGTTTTTGACACCTATGCGTATGCGGCGACATTGCCAAATCTTGAGATTATCGGGATTGATTGTCATATCGGTTCACAGTTGACTGAAACTCAGCCTTTTGTTGATGCACTTGATCGTGTCATTGTGATGATCAATCAATTGAAAGAGATGGGGATTCACCTAAAACACATCGATATCGGTGGTGGTTTAGGTGTGACTTACAAAGACGAAGTTCCACCAACTGTTGAAGAATATGCTCAGGCAATGCGTCCGGCTTTAGAAAAATTAGGCCTTAAGGTGTATATGGAACCGGGGCGTAGTATTTCTGCAAATGCAGGTGTGTTGTTAACTAAAGTTGATTTACTCAAACCGACCAATCATCGTAATTTTGCCATTATTGATGCTGCTATGAACGACTTAATCCGACCTGCTTTATATGAAGCATGGATGGATATTCAGGAAGTAACGCCTCGTACTGATACAGAAAAGAAAGACTGGGATGTTGTTGGCGCGATTTGCGAAACTGGCGATTTCTTAGGAAAGCAACGTCAGTTGGCGATTCAAGAAAATGACGTGCTTGCAGTATTGGGCGCAGGTGCTTATGGTTTTGTCATGAGTTCAAACTACAACAGCCGAGGACGTGCTGCTGAAGTAATGGTTGACGGTGATCAGTCTCATTTGATTCGTGAGCGTGAAACCATCGAATCATTATGGGAACGTGAACGTTTATTGCCTTAAGGAGAAATTCGAGATGTTATTAGAATTTACCAAAATGCATGGCCTTGGCAATGACTTCATGGTGGTCGATCTGATTAGCCAACGAGCTTATTTAGATACAGTGACGATTCAGCGTTTGGCCGACCGTCATTTTGGTATTGGTTTTGATCAGCTTTTGATTGTAGAACCACCTGATTTACCCAATGTCGATTTTAAATATCGTATTTTTAATGCAGATGGTTCGGAAGTTGAACAATGCGGAAATGGCGTACGTTGTTTTGCGCGCTTTGTGCATGAACGTAAGTTGACCAGCAAAACCAAAATCAAAGTACAAACCAAGTCAGGTATCGTAGAGCCTGAATTAGGTGCGAATGGTTGGGTGCGCGTCAACATGGGTTATCCACGCTTTTTGCCGCATGAAATTCCATTTATTGCGGAAGAGCCTGAAAACTTATACGACATTGCATTGGCGAATAATGAACAGCTCACCATTGATGTAGTGAGTATGGGTAATCCGCATGCAGTGACGATCGTTCCTGATGTCATTACTGCAGACGTCGCTAAAATTGGTCCACAAGTCGAATCGCATGAGCGTTTTCCACAGCGTGTAAATGCTGGTTTTATGCAAATTGTGGATGAGAAACATGCACGCTTACGTGTATTTGAACGTGGTGTCGGTGAAACTATGGCCTGTGGTACAGGTGCTTGTGCAGCGGCAGTATCAGGTATGCGTCGTGGTTTATTAGCCAATTCGGTCGAAATAGAGTTGGCAGGTGGTAAGCTGCAAATTGAGTGGCAAGAAGGTGGTGTGGTTTGGATGACTGGACCAACTGCAACAGTTTACGAAGGACGCTTAGATTTAAGTTACTTCCAAGGTTAAAATCAAAGCCCTGATTCATTCAGGGCTTTTTTCATAAAATAAAAAGTGAATAAAAAATTATAATTCAATTGGATTGGAATCAACATGGAACAAATAAACGAAGAAATAAAAGAAGAAATCTTAGAACAACTTTTTCATAAAGCCTTACATGAACCCGCGTATCGACCCGAATTTTTAGCTCAGTTATTGGCAGCCAATGTGTATTGTGTGGGAACAACAGGGGGACGTGATTCACGTATTGCCGAAGATTTGATCTTGGATGAAGGTGACAGTGTTCAATTGAAATCATGGGAAGATGAGACTTATGATTGCGTCATCCCATTTTTTACGTCCTTGGAAAAAATGCGGTTGGCAATATCTGAAGAGGAGTCGTATATCCGGCTACCAACCAAGGCATTATTTGAAATGACCATGGGGGCAAGGCTTGTATTGAATCCACAATCACCTGATGCGACGAAGGACTTTGTACCAGAAGAAATTCAACATTTGCTGAACGGGCAGTATATTCAGCCCTCAGAAAACTATGAAGTTACGGAAGATACGGAAGTTTTAATTGGTCAGCCGGCGGAATATCCGCAGTTTATGATTGATCAATTAAGCATTTTTTTTGGCACAGAGCGTGTGGTAAAAGCTGCTTATTTGGCGCAAATGCTGAATAAAGTTCGAGATGATTCACCAACTTTGCTGATCGGACTAGATTTAGAAGCAGGATTATCTGAACAACAAATTCAAGATTTACACAGTAAAATTGGTCGTATCACACAGGACAGTTTAAAAGAGCAATGCCCAGTGGATTTAATCCATGTCAATCCGCACAGTGTGGATGGTGTAGAAGGGTATTTGCTTAATGAAACGCAAGCTTTTTACCAACGTGTTGATGGTAAGCCTAAGGGGTTCTTTGCTAGACTGTTTTCATAAAACAGATATGTGAAATCGCTTTAGAGAACGTACTGAAACGCTAAAGCACATGTTGAAATGGGAGAAGACAGATGACGATGGATCAGACTCAACTACTGGTCATGTGGTTGAAGGAACGTGAAATTCAAAATCAGTCTAAACATACCTTGCAAGCGTATGAGCGTGATGTCAGTGATTTTCTCCAATTTTGTACAATACGCAACTTGCCACTGCATGATGTCGAAAAGTCAGATCTGCGTGAATTTGTTGCTCATAAAGTGGAACAGTTTCAGCTCAGTCCAAGTAGTTTGCAGCGCATGTTATCTTCAATACGCCAATTTATGAAATGGGCAGAACAAGGGGATTATCTCAGTTTCAACCCCGCAGATGATTTTCAGCTCAAACGCCAATCACGTCCTTTACCTGGATTGGTCGATATTGAAACCATTAAACAAATCATGGAACAGCCTGAGCCAGAAAGTGAAACTCAACGGCAGCTTTGGATACGTGATAAAGCGATTTTGGAGTTGCTGTATTCAAGTGGCTTACGTTTGGCTGAAGTGCAGGGCTTAACCATTCGAGATATCGATTTTAATCGACAACTGTTACGTATTACGGGTAAAGGGAATAAAACCCGCATTGTACCTTTTGGTTCTAAAGCCAAAGAGGCTGTGATGCATTGGTTGCAATTATATCCTGCATGGCATGGCGATTTTGTCCCAGAAGCTCAAGTTTTTATCACCCAAAAAGGTAATCCACTGGGGGTAAGACAAATAGAAAATCGAGTTAAATTTCAAGCTCAACGTGCAGGTGTAAATGTCGATTTACATCCGCATTTATTGCGTCATTGCTTTGCCAGTCATATGTTGTCTAATAGCGGTGACTTGCGTGCTGTACAAGAAATGTTGGGGCATAGTAATTTAACCACCACGCAAATTTATACCCATGTGGATTTTGATCGATTGGCACAAGTTTATGATCAAGCCCATCCACGGGCGCAGCATAAAGATTCGTAACAATTGCAAATACGACTTTGGCTCGTGGTGGTCTAAATATTGCTTAAATTTATAGGCTAGATTTCACATTTTGCATCCTAAAGTGGTCTGCTTCATGAAAGTTAAATAAGGATGTGAAAAAATATTGGTAAAATTGACCGACATTTTGAACTATTGTCGCATTATAAAAATTCAAATTATCGGGTATAAAAATTGTCCATTATTGAATTGACGTAAGTGCCGAAGTGAAATTCGCTATTTACTAAATTGCTGTACCGTTAAAAAAATATATAGGCCATACCATGATTTCAGATATTCAAGAAAAATATGACCAGTTAAATGGTCAGCAAAAAGAAATTTTTGCAGGATACGGCTTACGCCAAATCAAGCACTTCGTTGAAATTGGTTTGCCTGAAATAGAAGCTGTATTACCTGAAGGTGCGCAGCTACAAGGGATTAATGCCGATGGAAAAGTTCAGGCGTTTAATGCGGCGACGGGCCAATACTTTATTTGGATTTCGGATAAACAATGGCAGCTTACCAATAAAGCAACTGCTAAATTTGACAGTAAAGAAGATGCCCTCACCATTTGGCGTATTTTTGATTTGGCACAATATGAACTTATTGACCTAAGCCACATCCATCGTGACTTTTTGGAAAATCAGCCAGCCTAAACCATTGGTCAAATAAACAACTCATGGGCTATCTTCATTGGTTTTGGATGTTTAGCCCTTATATCACCCGCACCATGACATGTTGTGATGCTTATGAGCAGAGCGTTAAAGTGTCTACCTCGTTTGGTTTTAAGCTTTCAAATAAACATTTGAGATAAGCTAGTGGACGTCTTTGCAAAACTTATGATGCTAAACAAAATCTCTAAATGTAAACCCATTTTGCTGTTCAGTAATCAATTCGCTCAGTTTTGATAGCGAGAGCCTGTAAATCCAATCAGTCGTATTCTTGTTTAAGAAATTAAGCTCAAAGGCTCCTTAGATTGTGTTCGTTCATTTGCCGCAAATCATTATTTTTCTTTGCTTAAAATATAAGTAAATACCGCATAGCTAGGTTTTTGCATTCGAGGCTGTGAATAACTGCGTTACTACGTGGTCATTCTTGTAGTATCAGCCTCGTCGTTTCTAATGCTTGAGTTGCTCGTTGGCAGACCAATTTCTGTTTATAAATCTTCTAACGGTAACTGGAAGCTTTGTTTGATGATTTGGCTTGGTAAATCAGTCTTCACACTGGTAATGCCATTTTTCTTGGTTAAGTGAGTAGACTGAAATTTACGGTAACTTTCTAGGTCAGGAACAACAACTTTGAGCATTGCATCGCACTCACCCAAAATAATGTAGCACTCCATGACTTGAGGTAGTTCTTTCATAGCTTCGATAAAGGTATCGATGGTTTCAGCATCTTGCCCAGTTAACCAAATACGAGAGAACAAAATTAATTGAAAGCCAATCTTTTGTGGATCGACCACGGTGGTGTAATTCTGAATCACACCTGCTTCTTCGAGTAATTTTACCCGACGTAAACAAGAAGATGGAGAGAGTCCAATTTCCTTGGCTAAGTCATTATTTTGCATGCGACCATTATTTTGAAGTGCGCGAATGATATTTTTATCAATACGATCTAGTTTAACTAGAATTGACTTAGAAGATGTCTTCATGAAATAGAATATAATTCTAATAATAATATCTATTATAGAATATTTGATATCCTATTTTAAAGCGATTCAAACATACTAATTTCACTTTCAGGACATAGAAAGGGAAAATTGAAATGTCTGTATTTGCTTTATTTGCCTTAACGGTAATTCCCCTTATTTTCACACCAGGACCCGATATGCTTTTTATCCTGTCACAAGTGATGGGTAAGGATGCAAAAGCAGGCATGATGGCTACAGTAGGTGTGTGTTCAGGTTACTTGGTTCACTCGATTTTGGTGGCATTGGGTATTGCTGCGATTATCGTGTCATTTCCACTACTGTTTGAAACAATCCGCTGGTTGGGGATTGCTTATCTTTTATATTTGGCAACGCATTTGCTGCGTTCAGTATTTAGCAGTAAAAAATTAAGTATTGAGAAAAAGTCAGCGTCCAACCCGATTAAAAAAGGCTTTTTTACGGCTTTACTGAACCCGAAAGGAATGTTGATATATTTTGCAATTTTGCCGCAATTTATCGATAAATCAGCGAATACCGTGAGTCAAGGTTTGATTTTGTCCTTCATTTTTATTGGGCTGATTTTTGTGGTGTATTGTAGTTTAAGTGTGGTCTTTGCACGTGTTACACAAAAAACTCAAATTGATGAACGCAAACAAAAGTGGATCGATGGTACATCAGGCGGTTTATTGGCTCTTGCTGCGACGTGGTTAATTGCCAATTAAAAACAGCAAATGTAAATAGAAATAAATGCCTTAACTAAAACCTTCGCGAAAGCGGAGGTTTTTTTATCTGTGCTGAATATTGACAGATATTAAGAACAAGAAAGAGAGAAAAACCCACCAATTAGCTTCGGAAAAGTGAAATTAGCGCTAAATTCATTATGCTTCTATCTTAAATGACAAGTTTAGATATGTTGCCGAATGTGTAGAGGGAAAGCTCTATTTCAGAAAGATTGATCGAAAATTGATATTAAATCAGATCTTTTGATGAGCTAAATCAAGTAAAAAAATAATAAAAATCAATGCTTAAAAAATAACTGAATAATGCGTTTTTTTGGATAACTGAAGCATTCTTTAAAAAATGTGAACGATAAGTTCAAGGAAATTACGCTTTTTTACAGGTCTTTCGATAATTGTGACTTGACCGAAATGCCGTACACATTGCAAGATAGGGCACCTAAAAAATTTAAAGTGAAGAGTTAATATAACTTTTCTCAACATTTACATTTGCTAAAACAGCCGAGGATTACATGAAGGCTCTTGTTGCTGTAAAACGTGTGGTTGATGCCAACGTTAAAGTTCGCGTTAAGCCGGACAACAGTGGTGTTGACTTAACGAACGTTAAAATGTCAATTAACCCATTCTGTGAAATCGCAGTGGAAGAAGCGGTTCGTTTAAAAGAAAAAGGAACTGTTTCAGAAATCGTTGTTGTTTCTATTGGTCCTAAAGAAGCTCAAGAACAAATCCGTTCTTCTATGGCGCTTGGTGCAGACCGCGGTATCCTTGTTGAAGCTGACGACAGCCAGTTAGGTGCACTTGAAGTTGCAAAAATCCTAAAAGGTGTTGTAGACGCTGAACAACCTCAATTGATCCTTCTTGGTAAACAAGCAATTGATGACGACTCTAACCAAGTTGGTCAGATGCTTGGTGCGCTTTTAGGTGCTGGCCAAGGTACTTTCGCTTCAGAAGTTAAAGTTGAAGGCGACAAAGTACAAGTGACTCGTGAAATCGATGGTGGTTTACAAACTGTTGAACTTGCACTTCCAGCAATTATTACAACTGACTTACGTTTGAATGAACCACGTTATGCTGCTCTTCCAAACATTATGAAAGCGCGTAAAAAGCCGCTTGATACTAAGTCACCTGCTGATTATGGCGTTTCACCTGCGACTAAGCTTAAAACTGTTAAAGTTGAAGCTCCAGCAGAACGTAAAGCGGGCGTACAAGTGAAGTCTGTAGACGAGCTTGTAGATAAATTGAAAAACGAAGCGAAAGTGATCTAATACAGAAGGATAAAAATCATGAGTATTTTAGTTATCGCTGAGCACGACAACAAAGCACTAAATGGTGCAACTCTTAACGTTGTTGCTGCAGCGCAAAAAATCGGTGGTGATATCACTGTATTAGTAGCTGGTTCAGGCGCTCAAGCAGTTGCAGACCAAGCAGCTAAAGTTGCGGGTGTAAGCAAAGTATTACTTGCTGACGACGCTGCTTATGCTAATCAATTGGCTGAAAACGTTGCTAAATTAGTTGCTTCTATCGGTGCGGGTTACACTCACATCCTTGCTGCTTCTACGACAACGGGCAAAAACGTACTTCCACGTGCTGCTGCGCTACTTGACGTAAGCATGATCACTGACATCATTGCTGTTGAAGGTCCTAAAACTTTCAAACGTCCAATCTATGCAGGCAACGCGATTGCAACTGTAGAGTCTGGCGAGTCTGTTGTAGTTGCGACTGTTCGTGGTACTGCATTTGATGCTGTTGCAAGCGAAGGCGGCTCTGCTGCAGTTGAAGCTGTTGCATCTACTGGTGATGCTGGTATTTCTAAGTTCGTTTCTGAAGAAATCGTGAAATCTGAACGTCCAGAATTAACAGCTGCGCGTATAGTTGTTTCAGGCGGTCGTGGTGTTGGTTCAGGTGAAAACTATCACACTGTACTTGATCCATTAGCGGACAAGCTTGGTGCTGCGCAAGGCGCATCTCGTGCTGCTGTTGATGCTGGTTTCGTACCAAACGATATGCAAGTGGGTCAAACAGGTAAAATCGTTGCTCCTGACTTGTACATCGCTGTAGGTATCTCAGGTGCGATTCAGCACTTGGCAGGTATGAAGGAATCTAAAGTGATCGTTGCGATCAACAAAGACGAAGAAGCGCCAATTAACTCAGTAGCTGACTACTGGTTAGTGGGTGACTTGAACACTGTAGTTCCAGAATTAGTATCTAAAATCTAATTTCTGAACGCAGTTCAAAACGCTCCTAAGCTTATGGTTTAGGGGCGTTTTTTTTGTGTGGAATGAATGCCGTTGTAGATATTCTTGATCATGCTTAATGGGATGAGGGATTCTTAATTTAGTACTTCAAAATTCATCCGAGGTATTTTCTTATTATCAGTCTTAGACACTACTGTAGCGTAAGCTAAACGTATGTTGAAACTTAAATGGTAAGTAAGCAGGAGCAATCGCTTGGTAATAGGATGGAAATTAATAAATTATAAAAAATACAAAGATTTAAAAAGAAAAAAATCAAGATCTATTCTTCAAGCTTAAATCTAAAACTTAATGCAAGCTTAAAGAATTGTATGTTTTGTTGAGATGGCTTTTTATTGAACTTGCCCTTTAGGCGGAGTCTCCCTTTGAAATTTGATTTTCAGTTACCAGTCAGTGTATTGGTGCTGATGATCTACTTTTTCCTGTTTTACAAAGTATCTCTTTTCCTTTATTTGATGGAATGACTGTTACAGCAGTTGAATCGGTCCAAGCATTGTTATTGCTTTTTTTTTGCGATTTTTACTTTTTTTTATATTCGACCACTTGAAATGCAAGATGGAAAGAAACAATTTTGGTTGTGGGCTGTTGCGTGGTGGTGGTTGCTATTTGGTCGTAGCATTAGCTGGGGGCGTGATTATTTCCCAGATGTGCCTAAACCGTATTTTCGTTTAATTTCGGTATTCATGATTGCACCTGTCGTCTTTATGCTGTTTTCGCCGTATTTACGCCAAGAAATCGTACGTAAGCTAAAAACCTTGGCGTTGCCAATTTGGCCATTGGGCTTGGTGATATTGGGCTTACTTATTTCTGATGCAGTTGAGCATAGTCGAAGTCTCAGTTTTTTATTTTTGTACGATTTGGCTTACAAGGATTTCATCGAAGAAGTTTATGAATTTCCGCTTATTTTAGGTTTGTTTTTAACAGCATACCCATGGATGCAGCAGGATCATGTACCTCAAGAATTAGAGGTCATGCAATATCATAAAGAGTGATTTTTATCACATTTATGCGCCTAAATTTGAAGCTTCGAAAAGATTTTTTTTGAACATTAAATAACCTCTATTCGTAGAGGTTTTTTTCACAGTAAATAAAATCAAAATGCTTAAATTAAATACAAAAAATCATGGTTCTAGTGCAAGATGATTGGCACAAAAATCAGGGTTTTTATGCTATACTGTCCGACTTGATTTTTGATATTGGTTCAGTGTTTTTTGAACTAATTTTTACAGATTTACGATATATAAATGCGGGCAGAATTCTGCTTGTATAACAAGGAGTATGCATGAGCGTATCGGAAATTAGACCGATTGCCATTGAGGATGAACTGAAGAGCTCATATCTCGATTATGCAATGAGCGTGATTGTGTCACGTGCGTTGCCAGATGTCCGAGATGGTCTCAAACCTGTTCACCGTCGTGTGCTTTTTGCAATGCACGAATTGGGCAATGACTACAACAAAGCTTACAAAAAGTCTGCCCGTGTAGTCGGTGACGTCATCGGTAAATATCACCCACATGGTGACTTAGCTGTATACGAAACCATTGTTCGTATGGCTCAAGATTTCAGCTTACGCTATCAATTGGTTGATGGTCAGGGTAACTTCGGTTCTGTCGATGGTGACAGTGCAGCAGCAATGCGTTATACCGAAGTTCGTATGCGTAAATTGACCCACGAACTTTTAGCGGATCTTGAGAAAGATACCGTAGAGTGGGAAGACAACTACGACGGTTCTGAACGTATTCCACAAGTCATGCCGACACGTGTGCCAAACTTGTTGATTAACGGTGTAGCTGGTATTGCTGTAGGTATGGCAACCAACATGGCTCCGCATAACATGACAGAAGTCATTAATGCATGTCTTGCTTATGCCAACGATCCGCACATTAGCATTGAAGGGTTAATGGAACACATTTCTGGTCCAGATTTCCCTACAGGCGGCATCATTTACGGTAAATCAGGCATTGTCGATGCGTACCGTACTGGTAAAGGCCGTTTGCATATCCGTGGTAAATATCACATTGAAGAAGACCAAAAATCGGGCCGTAGCACGATTGTCTTCACTGAAATTCCTTATCAAGTTAACAAAGCAAAAACCATTGAACGTATTGCTGAGTTGGTCAAAGAGAAAAAACTTGAAGGTATTTCTGAACTTCGTGATGAATCAGATAAAGAAGGGATGCGTATTGCAATTGACTTGAAGCGTGGTGAAAACGCTGAAGTGATTGTAAATAACTTATTCCAAAATACCCAATTAGAAAATTCATTCAGTATTAACATGGTCTGCCTCGATAATGGTCAGCCTAAGTTAATGAACTTGAAAGATATTATTGCAGCGTTTATCCGTCACCGTCAGGAAGTGGTTACACGCCGTACTATGTTCGAATTGCGTAAGGCACGTGAACGTGGACATATCTTAGAAGGTTTGACGGTTGCACTCGCAAATATCGATGCGATCATTGAAACCATCAAAACATCTGCAAACCCAAGCGAAGCGCGCGAACGTTTACAAGCGGGCGAGTGGGCAGGCGGTGGTGTTGTTGCCTTGCTTGAAAAAGCAGGCGCGGTATCTGTCCGTCCAGATGAAATTGAAGGCGAAGATCCAGCACGTCCATTTGGTTTAACAGGTGATATTTATCGTCTGTCTCCAACCCAAGTAGGTGCGATCTTAGAACTTCGTTTACATCGCTTAACCGGTCTAGAACAAGACAAGTTACAAGCTGAATATACAGAAATTCTTGGTCAAATTGCTGAATATACTGCAATTTTGAACGATTTCAACTTGTTGATGAACGTGATTAAAGAAGAATTGGCTTTAATCCTTCAACAATATGGCGATGCACGTCGTACCGATATCGTGGAATCACGTATCGACTTCTCTCGTGAAGATTTAATCCCTGAAGAGCAAATGGTACTAACTGTTTCTAAATCAGGCTATGCAAAAACTCAACCATTGTCAGACTATGCTGCACAGCGTCGTGGCGGACGTGGTAAGTCTGCAACTTCAATGAAAGAAGACGATTACATCCAACATTTGATCGTGACTTCAAACCACGCAACAGTGCTTTGCTTTACCAATGTAGGTAAAGTTTATCGTCTGAAAGTCTATGAAGTGCCTCAAGCATCTCGTGGTGCGAAAGGTCGTCCGATGGTGAACTTATTGCCATTAGATGAAAACGAAACCATCACCGCTATTTTACCAGTGGTCGATGCGCCGAAGAAATTTAAAGAACGTTTGGCTGACTTTAAAGTATTTGTAAAAGCCAATAGTGCACAGTTACAAACCAATGAAGTGATTAATAGTCATTTTGCGGGCTTAGAAGCTGCACTTGCTGAGACTGAAGACGGTGCAGATGATTTATCTGACGCACTTCGTATTCAGTTGAAACAATTGGGTCTAGAGTTATCTACCACTGATCTTGATGATGAAATCATCAATGACTTTGCACAGCAAGCAGAAGCCGTTCGTAAAAACTTCTACGTATTTATGGCAACAGAATACGGTACGATTAAACGTGTTGAGTTAGAACAATTCTCGAATGTTCGTTCTAACGGTCTACGTGCGATTGAACTCAATGGTGATGACACCTTAATTGGTGTTGCTATTACTGATGGCGAACAACAAATCATGTTGTTCTCAAACGAAGGTAAAGCCATTCGTTTTGCAGAAACTGACGTGCGTTCAATGGGCCGTTCTGCCAAAGGTGTCCGTGGTATGCGCGTGACCATTGGTGCGGCAGCTCAAGCTGAAGACGCTGAGGATGCGGATGTCGAGTCGGATGATGACGATACCTCTGATTCAGCTCTCATTAGCCGTATAGTGTCATTGGTGGTTGTTCCGGAAACCGGTGAAGTACTTTGTGCTTCAGCTAATGGTTATGGTAAACGTACACCAGTAGATGATTTCCCAACCAAGAAACGTGGCGGTAAAGGTGTTATTGCAATCAAAACATCTGAACGTAACGGCGAACTTGTTGGTGCGGTAGCGATTGATGCGTCTAAAGAGCTAATGTTAATTTCAGATGGTGGTACGTTGGTTCGTACACGTGCGTCTGAAGTGGCACAAACAGGTCGTAATGCTCAAGGTGTTCGTCTGATCCGTTTAGGTGAAAGCGAAATCTTAGTCGGTGTTGTGGCGATCGAAGCAGTTGAAGAAGACGAAACTTTTGAAGAAGTGGAAGCAATCGAAACTGAGCAACTTGTAGATGACTCAACGATTATTGATCAAAATGACAATGAATCAGATCTCAATGAGCCTGAAGAAGACTAATTGAAGATTGAGAAAAGAGGGCGCTACGGCGTCCTTTTTGATAGATGAATAGTATTAACAAAAATTTATATAAACAAGAATAGTGACTTAAATGTATTTCAAAAAATTAATTAGAACCAAAGGAATAGTCATTTGTTTTGCATTAATGGGATGTAGTGAGCCGACGTCTGTAGAGTTTAATGAAGGTATAAAAAAAGAATCATCTATTCCTTATAAGCTGACACCTTTGCAACTTAAACACATTGAGCAATTGTATGTTGCTATACGTGATAAAGATTTAGATCAAATCCAGAAAATAACAGATGAGAAGTTTTATCAGGCTTTGTTGGAAGATCCAACATTATTACCAGAAATATCTTCATATATTCCATATTTTGAAAAAGTTTTAGATTATAAAATGTTGGAATATAAAAGTATTAAAAATAGTGTGCATGGTGAACTAATTGAAGCAAACCTTAAGTATGAATACGAGCAGCAAACTGTATTTTACACCGTATTATTTAAACAAGATGATCCTTTGGCTAAAATTATCGGTAGTCATCTAAAGTTGGTACTTAAATAAACCCTTAGAATTTTCAGTGGTACTTTATTTAAATACATAAAAAGTGAAGCTCATTTACCTTGCGTAAGTGAACAGAGTTTAATTTAATGTACTGTCAACAAGTTGGAAAGAGAAAAGTTAAAGAGATATCTTAATTTTAATATCAACTTTGAAGTTTTATATATACTCAAAAGCTTAAATTAGGAATAAGTGTGGTTATGAAGGCAAATTTTTTGTTACTAGGTTGTGTCATAGCGTTGTCAGGTTGTGACCAAATTGGCCAAAAAGCATTAAATGCAATACCAGACCCAAGTGTTGAACAGACTGAAGTTGCCCAAGCTGCCTATGATCAATTACGTGAAGGCAATTTTGAAAAGTTGTATACCTACTTTGAACCAGAACTCAAAGCCAAGTTTGAACAGAATGAAAAAGAGCTGCGTAAATTTGCACGAGGTATTCCGAAACAAGATTACTCACGCAAAAATATAGTAGCAAAGCACATTGAAAAATCGACTGAAAAGCCGTCTTTATATACGGTCACTTATGAGTACGGTTATACCAATAAAAACCTTGTACAGTATGATGTAAGTTTTGATAAGCCGGCAGGAAGTAACAAAATTCGAGATTTTAATATTTCAGTTTTTGGTGAAAAAAATAAATAAAATTTGGTGAAAAATAAAACAAAGCTGTAAAAAAGGACGCCGAAGCGTCCTTTTTATGGCATAAAATTAAGCGGCATCTTTTAGATTAGCGGCATAATTTTTTTGTTTTTCAGTATCAAATTGGCCTTCCCATTTACTGATCACCAGTACCGCAAGTGCGTTACCAATTACATTCAGTACAGTACGTGCCATATCTAAAATACGGTCAATACCTGCAATGAATGCCAGACCTTCAAGAGGAATACCGACACTGCCGAGAGTCGCCAGCAAGACCACGAAAGAAACGCCTGGTACACCTGCAATCCCTTTAGAGGTAATCATCAAGGTCAGTACCAGAATCACTTGTTGGGTGATTGTCAGATCAATCCCGTAAAGCTGAGCAATAAAGATAGCCGCAATACTTTGATATAGGGTCGAACCATCGAGGTTAAATGAATAGCCAATTGGAATTACGAAACTGGTAATCGGTTTCGGAGCACCATAAGCTTCCATTTTTTCCATAATACGGGGGAGGACAGTTTCAGAACTTGCAGTTGAATAGGCGAGAATCAATTCATCTTTTAGAATCTTGATAATGGCCCAAACACTGAAGCCACAGAATTTAGCAACTGCACCTAATACAATGAAAATAAAGAAGAAGATTGCACCATAAACTAAAACTGCGAGTTTAAGCAGTGGCACAAGTGAGCTGAAGCCGAAATTCGCAACAGTTGCAGCAATCAAGCCGAATACACCAATAGGTGCAAACATCATGATCATGTGCGTAACTTTAAACATCGTTTCAGAAACAGCGGTCAACACTTTAATTAAAGGTTGTTTTACTTCCTGATCAAGCGCACCTAAACCTACACCAAACATCACAGAGAAAAAGATGATTGGGAGCATTTGACCACTAGTCAAAGCTGCAAAAAAGTTAGATGGAATAAGTGAAAGTATTGTTTGAATCAAACCATGAGAATGTTCACTGACTTCATGTGTTGTTTCTTGATACTTTGAAATATCGACTTGCGTTAATGCAGACATATCAATGCCGGCACCAGGTTGGAATACGTTGGCTGCAACTAAACCGACTAAAATAGCAACGGTGGTAATGATTTCAAAATAAATAATTGTTTTGAAACCTAGTTTACCTAAGTTACTACCGTGACTTGTATTGGCAATACCTAAAATAAGCATCGACACAACAAGCGGAATAACGATCATCTTAATGAGGTTAATAAAAATTGAACCTAAAGGCGTCAAAAAGTTATTAGGGTGTGTTGACATTTACAGCCGATAAATTGAGCTAAAGAGGCAACCATATAAATATACAAGCTAAAGCAACAGCGCTTTGATAGTTACGTTTTAGCTTATCGTATCTTGTGGCAATTCCTCT